>NZ_CP096670.1:32500-332500 GCF_023238625.1 Agarivorans sp. TSD2052 | reverse complement strand
TATGGTCGTAACCCCCTACTAACGCTTGATGTTCATCTTTAAGCAGATCTTCGGCAATGGTTTTGCTTTGTCTAAAATCAAAGCTGGTATCGGCGACAGTATGTAATCCATCAAGTGGAATACCATCGCTGGCTACCGGTAGATATTGGTCAGCGGCGATAAACAGTTGGTGTTGCAAAATAGTTGAGCTCGCGGCATTTAGGTTAAAGTAACTGTGGTCAGTTAAGTTAACAGGGCAGGTTTGATCTACCGTGGCCGAATAATCCATCACTAATTGGTTATCGTCATCTAAGGTGTAATCAAGCTGAGCTTGCAGGTTACCGGGAAAACCCATTTCTCCGTCGGGTGATTGAATCGTGAAACGCACTTTGTTATCGGCTAATAATTCACCCTGCCAGTCACGGTGGCTAAGGTCATTGGCGCCATGTAATTGGTGCATATCTTGGTTGGCGGTTAATATAAACTCTTCACCTTGAAAGCCAATTTTAGCTTGATTAATACGGTTCGCATAACGGCCAACCGTTGCGCCTAAATAAGCATTTTGCTTGAAGTAATCATCAAAGCTATCACAGCCCAATACCACTTGACGTAGCTCACCACTGTTTAACTTAATCTTGAGGCTAGCTAAGGTCGCTCCCCATGCTAATACAACGGCTTCGCTCCCTTGGTTATTTTTCAGGGTAAACGTTTGCCCGGTCAGGTCCTGTTGTATTGTTGGCATGAAGAACTCCTAGATAATTAGCACGAAGATAGACGAATGCGTTTCAATAAACGCTGAGAATTGCAGATAAAGCCCGCATGTTAACAGCGAACATTGACTGCGATTAAAACAAGATAATTGATTTATTCAACAATTCTACCTAAGTACAAAAATCATAATAGGCTTAACAAGAGATTTGTGAGGAGCGTCTACTTATGATTAAATGCTTTAGCACTTGTTTCATAGCTCATCTCACTGACCTTTATAATGCGCCAACCCCACCAATAAGGATGCCCCTTGCTAGTCTCAACGTTTCATCGATGTTTTGTCGCTGTTTGTATACTGCTTCTTAGCGCTTGCTCTACTGGTTATCATGGCTCTTTTGTAGAACGTAGCTTTTATCAGGGTGATATAACAGGTTTGAATTTGCTTGGACCGGCACAAGCTGAACACTGCCAAAGCTATGCCTTGTACCTGTTTCCATTAAAGCATAGCCCGTCGACTCAGTTGGCGATAAAGCAAGCTAAACGCTCGCAGCCTAATACAGTAATGTTGGCCGATATTAGCATTAGCGATACCACCCATTGGAAAATAGGCTACGCCAAAAAGTGCATCAATGTGACAGCCGATGCTTATGGAAAGCCGCCCTCAACGAGCAATGGTTAGTGTAGCTTTATCCACAAAGGACTTTGCTCACTGGGAGTGTCAGGATGTAAATAGGGAGTATCAAGTTTAATGACTCGACGATGTTTTAGTTTTTCTACCAAGCTATCGTAAGCATAACGACTAAACAATTCGTCAAAGCTGCCATCATCAATAGCGGCCCAAAGACCCTGTTCTATTCTTGTCGCAAGTTGCTGGTTGTTGGTATTTACAAAAAAATAAATCGGTGCTCGATAACTTAAAACCAAATTAGGCTCTGCCACAAAATCTTGTTCTCGGTGCTGCTGTAACTCATGATAAATTTCACTCACACCACGCGGAAAATAATCAAAGCGCTGACGCTGTAACATGCCAAACAAACCATCGTAGTTGATCCCTTTAATCACATTAAGGCCATTAGCCTCCAATATCTGATTATCAGGCCAGCCTCTTCCTTGCCCTGCACTAAAGTTACTTAAATCTTGCAGTGTTTTAACCTGCGCAAAACGCTCGGTATCTTGACGACGGATCATCAGTAAACGTTGCCCCAGCAAACCCTTTAGTAAAGGGATACGAATTGGCAAAAAATCATCCTCTCGCTTGGCCGAACTCATTGTCCAAACTACGTCTATTCCTTGGTTTTCTCGTAGTTGTTGTAATGAGCGCTCTTGAGTCATTCTCACGTTATTGGGCGTGAGTTTATAGTTACCGTATGCAGCCTGAGTTTTATCTAAGGCGAGTGTGAGTAATTCTATAAAGTAAGCGCTGCGATAATCTTTATAGCTTTCAGGGCTAACATGCCGCACCAATAGTGGATCTTGTCCGCGGGCAAAAGCCGAAGGAAAACTAAGCACAATACCGAGCAGTGCAACCAAAAAACACTTCATCTATTTAAGCGACTAAGTAAGTAAAACAATACCAAAATATAACAAAATTTAATGACCCGTTTACTTACTTACCACTCATAACCTTTAGATAGAATAAAATTTAGTCATCTTTCTAGATAAATAAAGTGAGAAAAATAGGCGTTTGTGAAAGGGATATCAGTGAATAGTAAAGCGGTAATAACGCACCCTGTTCTTCAACATCATCAATACTCATCAATCGCTGATACAAAAAAAGCCTCGTCATTACTGACGAGACTTTAAAGTGTAGTCGGTGATGAGCCAAGGCTAGAAGACGAACTCCCGACTTAACAAACACAAATTTGGCATACCGCTTAAAAGTAAAAAGCCCGCTCAATGAGCAGGCCTTTTGTAATGTGGTCGGTGATGAGCCAAGGCTAGAAGACGAACTCCCGACTTAACAAACACAAATTTGGCACACCGCTTAAAAGTAAAAAGCCCGCTCAATGAGCAGGCCTTTTGTAATGTGGTCGGTGATGAGCCAAGGCTAGAAGACGAACTCCCGACTTAACAAACACAAATTTGGCATACCGCTTAAAAGTAAAAAGCCCGCTCAATGAGCAGGCCTTTTGTAATGTGGTCGGTGATGAGCCAAGGCTAGAAGACGAACTCCCGACTTAACAAACACAAATTTGGCACACCGCTTAAAAGTAAAAAGCCCGCTCAATGAGCAGGCCTTTTGTAATGTGGTCGGTGATGAGCCAAGGCTAGAAGACGAACTCCCGACTTAACAAACACAAATTTGGCACACCGCTTAAAAGTAAAAAGCCCGCTCAATGAGCAGGCCTTTTGTAATGTGGTCGGTGATGAGAGATTCGAACTCCCGACCCTCTGGTCCCAAACCAGATGCGCTACCAAGCTGCGCTAATCACCGTTATGTTCTTGGTATTTACCAAAGTTACCCTCTGGTCCCACTCTTTATGAGCTTCGCGACGATGCGCTACCAAGCTGCGCTAATCACCGTTATGTTCTTGGTATTTACCAAAGTTATCCTCTGGTCCCACTCTTTATGAGCTTCGCGACGATGCGCTACCAAGCTGCGTTTAACGTCGATTAAGTTACTTTTTGGATGAATCCAGCGCCTAACTTTAGCACTTTAGATTAACGATATTCGCTAATCTGAATATGGGGTGAGTAATGGGGCTTGAACCCACGACAACCGGAATCACAATCCGGGGCTCTACCAACTGAGCTATACCCACCATAGAGTTTTCGAGCATCTTCCGAAGTAATGGCGCACCCGACAGGAGTCGAACCTGTGACCTTCGCCTCCGGAGGGCGACGCTCTATCCAGCTGAGCTACGGGTGCTCAATGCTGGCGGAGGCGTATATTATGGCTTTCGCCGCGCCCTGTCCAGACTTTTTAGAAAAAAAATGGTAATTGCGGATTTTTCCTACAAATGATGAAAAATCTCGCAATTTCAACGCGCAGTAAGCCGCATAAACGACGTAAGCGTAGTTTAGTCTAAAGGCCTAAAACCCGCGTAAGCGATCCCACTTAAATGTGCCATCTCTCGATGCCAAGTCGCTAAATCATTTTTATTAAACTGATTGAGGTGATCATGGCCACAGGCGCGGGCCATTACCTGCATTAATTCCACTGAAGCATTAAAGAAATTACTCAATTGCTGCGCTGATTTTTCTACATTGAGCCGTTGGCGTAAATCTGCGTTTTGGGTGGCTATCCCCGCTGGGCAGTTATTGGTATTGCATATCCTTGCTGCCACGCAACCTATTGATTGCATAGCGCTGTTAGATATAGCAATCCCATCTGCGCCTAGCGCCATAGCTTTCACAAAATCCATGGGTAAGCGCAACCCACCAGTAATAATTAAGCTCACTCTGCCACTCGCGCCCTGTTGATCGAGGTAGCGGCGCGCTCTCGCTAAAGCAGGAATAGTGGGCACACTGATATGGTCGCGAAAAATTTCAGGCGCAGCGCCAGTGCCACCGCCCCTGCCATCGAGAATGATATAGTCTGCACTCGCATCTAGTGCAAACTGAATGTCTCGCTCAATATGATTTGCGCTCAGCTTAAAACCAATCGGGATCCCTCCGCTGACTTCTCTTACCCTGTCGGCAAAATACTTAAAATCTTTGGCACTGTGTAAGTCTTCAAAGGTAGGAGGCGAGATAGCCGCTTGCCCTTCTGGTATGCCTCTAACTAAAGATATTTTGCCTTGATTTTTATTTCCGGGAAGGTGCCCACCGGTGCCTGTTTTGGCGCCTTGACCACCTTTGAAATGAAAAGCCTGCACCTTTTCTAGCAGCGATTCTTGGTAGCCAAATTTGGCACTAGCGAGTTCATACAAATAACGAGAATTTTGCTGTTGCTCTTCAGCTAACATGCCTCCTTCCCCCGAACAAATACCGGTACCAGCAAGTTCAGCGCCTTTGGCTAAGGCGGTTTTGGCTTCTTCTGATAACGCGCCAAAACTCATATCTGAGACAAACAAGGGGATGTTAAGCGCTAAGGGTTTCGCCGCCTCTGGGCCAATCACTAACTTGGTACCTACCGACTGGTTTTCAAATAGCGGCTTAGTGGCCATTTGTGCCACCATAATCTGAATCTCGTCCCACTGTGGTAATAAGTGTCTGGGTACACCCATCGACGTCATCGCACCATGGTGGCCCAGCTGCGATAAGCCTTCGCGGGCTAATTGATGAATAAACGCCACGGTCGGTTCTTCAGCGGTAGGAGTCGCTTGCGGAACAGTATCTTTAACCGTAATGTCTGGAACTTCTTGGCCAAGTTGCTCGGCACTGATCTGTTTGTGGCTACCATCACAAAAGGGGCTATTACTGGTGGTTTTACAGGCGCATAAATAGGCGTCGCCCGATTGTTCAGCAGTAAATGCTTTAGGCTTAAGCCCTGTTCCGGCGTGGCTACCATCGCAAAAAGGTTGGGATTTAGAACGACCACAACTACAGAAGTAGTATTGATCACCTTTAACTAAACTGACTTTTTTCGGTTTGTTGTCAGCGATAATAGCCTTACTCATAAGGACTCCTAGCTTTTGATATGCCAAGCCAACTGGCCTTGCTTGCTATCCATTAGCTTAGACGTTTTTTTGTGCACTTAGCTTAAATTATATCGGCTGCGGTAAATTGGCTTTTAAAGGTGAAGGCAAAGGGACTTTCACCATGCGTTCTAAGATGATCTAAACGCTCTAACGCTTCTTCTAAGCTTGGCTGATGGTTGGCTTCAACCCACCAAAGTACATAAGTCGCTAAGGGCTGTTTTTCAAACCATTCGGCGCGCCGTTTCATCATATCGATATGATGGGTTTTAAACATAAATTGCTGCAAACTCGCCACCGATTGCCACACTGACATATTCACGATCATTCTAGGATTGGCAAATGCCTGAATCTCGGTGGCATTACCGCTGTCGTCTTTTAGCCGCCATATAAATCCGTCACAGGCTTCGGCGATAGCATTAATAGGCTCAAGATTATCAACAAAATCTTTTAGCAAAGGGGAATCTAAATCATCTCGGGCGGTGGCGATATTAAGTTGAGCTAGTTGCATTGTTTCTCCTTAGTGAGCACTTCTTCAATGATTAAACGCATAGGCACATCAATGATGCCTTTGTTTTCACGCCGCTCTTGCTCAGCCACAAACCCCCAAGCTTGATACATCGCTTTTGCCCCAAGTGAGGCATTGACGGTAAATTCACCTTGATTGCCATTAGCTAAGCAAACCGCTTTAGCCTGTTGCCACAACTTACCCGCTAAACCTTGACCTTGAGCAAGCTCGGCCACAAATAGGTGATAAAGGTGGGTATTATCTCGCGTCGCCACCACGCCCAACAATTGGGGCTGACCATACTCGTAAAACTGCTCAGCTAAGTGATAACAAAAGCCCTGCTTAATATAGGAGACGATCGACTGTTCTGTCATCGCTGCTAACAAACATTGGCTGCCGGCTTCAGTAAAGTCTTGCACTAAAAAACGTTGTGCTAATTGCGTTAACAACGCACTGATAGCACTGGCATCGTCTAGCTTGGCTAAGCGGATTTTTATATTTTGATTCACTCAACAACCTCCGCGCGACTTAGATACACCCATATAGTAAACAACAGCTTAAACCGATGACTCGCGACGATAATGCTCACTTATGCTGCTGATATAACTAAGTGGTGAACAATTATTTAGTTTATACCCTAATATCTAGTTTTCCCTCTTGTCTGGTAAATAAAAGCGAATATGATGAGCACTCACTCGGCTTTAACTGCTCCCAATCACTTGCACCCGATAACGGCGACTCATGCTTAGTAACAACATAACCAAACAATTTTGGCGCTATTCTATTCCATCCGTTATCGCCATGGTGGTAAGCGGTGTTTATTTGATTGTAGACGGGATCTTCATTGGTCATGTACTGGGCGCGTCAGGCTTAGCCGCCATTAATCTCGCCTGGCCGATTATTTTTTTGGTCACCGGTTTAGGTTTAATGGTGGGGGTCGGCGCAGGGGCGCTAATCTCAATCGCGAGCGGTAAAGCACAACAGACTAAGGCGCAAAGTTTGCTTAGCCACGCCTTACTACTGATGATCGTGATGGCAGCCTTGTTTACTAGCTTATTGTGGGCCCTGGGGGAGACGCCGATCAGGGTTCAAGGCGCTAGCGGCGATATACAGCAAATGGCCGAAAGTTACCTCAGCATATTAGGCAACGGCGCTTTGGTCGTACTTTGCAGTTGTGCCCTCCCCATTTTGATTCGCAACGACAACTCCCCTAACTTTGCTACGGTATTGATGATAATTGGCGCAGTGGCTAACATCGGTTTAGATTATTTGCTCATCGTTCATTGGAACTGGCAATTAGCCGGAGCAGCTTATGCTACTTTGGGGGCGCAAGCCCTAGTGATGCTATTAGCCTTAGGCTACTTTTTCTCACCCTATAGTACGTTAAGCTTTCAGTTCAGCCGCTTTACACTAAACACTGGCTACTTAGCGAACATTGCCAACTTAGGCTTAAGTAGCTTCTTTACTACCGTGTACACCGCCTTCATTACGGTGATCCATAACTATTTATTTCTACGCTACGGCAGCATTACTGAAACAGGCGCCTACGCGATTGTGCTCTACCTCAGCGTTATTTATTACTTTATTGCAGAAGGCTTTGCTAATGGCATGCAGCCGCTTATTTCCTACAATTACGGTGCCAAACGTTACGACAATGTACTAAAAGTGATGGCTTTGGGTTTTAGTATTATATTAGGTACCGGATTGGCGGCGGTGGTACTGATTAACTTGTTCAGTGAATTGAGTGTTGGCGTTTTTAACAACAACGACCCAGAGTTACTCAGCGCCACTGTAACGGGGATCCGCTTGCACCTGTGGGCGATGCCCTTTGATGGCTTAGTATTTACTGCCGCAGTGGTGTTTCAGTCGATTAACATGGCCAACCGCGCAACACTCATTTCGCTGGGCAATATGGCCGTTCAATTGCCATTTATGCTGATTTTGCCGATGACTCTTGGGGTGACAGGTATTTGGTTGGTTATGCCGGTTTCTACGGTGTTATTAAGCATCTTGGTGACAGGGTGGTTAATCAAATTAGTGAGCAAACTCAAGGCCGAAGCGTAATTGGTGTACGCCAATAAAAGCCGAGCACTAAATAGGCTCGGCCTTGTCAATAATAAACAGGCCTATGGCAAGGCTTGGCCACGCGAAGTCACATAAAGCTGATACCACTGCTCTCGGCTTAACTGTACTTTAGTCGCATCGGCGCAAGCACGAATACGATCTACGTTAACGCTGCCAATCACTGGCTGAATACCAGCTGGATGGCGGATTAACCACGCTAACACGATGGCTTCAGTAGAGCTTGAATGTTGCTCGGCATATTGCCGAACCAACTGAGCTGTATCTCGCTGAGCTTGACTAGCATTTGATAAATCTGCCCCACTAAATAAACCACGCGACAGACTGCCCCAAGCCTGAATTTGAACCTTGTTCATCGCACAATATTCTAAAGTGCCAGCAGTAAAGCTGTGGCCTAAGGCTTGTTGGTCGTTCACGGCAATATTGTGATTTAGCCAATCTAACTTAGATAAACTCATTTCTAACTGATTGGCCACCAGCGGGAAGCTTAATGCTGATTGCAAGTAAGCAAGCTGAGTCCCACTCATATTCGATACACCAAACTGTTGCACTTTACCGCTGTCTTTCAAGGCTTGCAGCACTTCAGCCACTTCGTCCAATTCAGCCAAAGGATCAGGACGATGTAACATCATCATCTCAATACTGTCACTTTGTAAGCGTTTTAAAGACGCTTCAGTACTGTGGCGAATATAATCTGCCGACCAATCGTAGCGACCACACCATTGGTCATCGCCAAAGCGAATCGCACACTTGGTTTGCAAAATAATTTGATCTCGCAACTCTGGGCGCTGCGCCAACACTTGACCAAATACCTGCTCGGCTTTACCCATCGTGTAAATATCGGCGTGGTCAAAATAATTAATGCCAATGTCTAAGGCTGCATCAATGGCAGCATGAGCTTGATTTAAGTGTTCTTGATTAACAGGAGAGTTATCCCAGCCACCGCCTAAACCCATGCACCCATATACGAGTCGACTAGCCTTAGGAAAAATTGAATTGATTGGTGATGCAGCCATGATTACATGCCTTTGTTTTAACGAATATTGGGCAAGTATAACGAGAATTCAGTAACAGCAGATAGGTTTATAGGCAGATTTTTCGTACTATAGTACGAACATGGCAAGTAAAGACAGCACTAATCCTGCTTAGTGCTGCCGTCTGGCTTACAAAAGATCTCTAATGCGGTAGTAAGTCATTGCCATCACCAACGCTGGGGTACGGAGCAAGCGACCACCAGGGAAAGGCATATGAGAAATTTTATCAAAGATATCAAAGCGCTCAGACGTTGCCATGATGGATTCGGCCATCAAAGTGCCGGCTAAGCCTGTAGCGGCAATACCATGACCAGAAAAACCTTGGGCAAAATACACGTTAGGCGCAATTCGGCCAAAATGCGGAGCACGATTAATGGTAATGCCGACATTACCGCCCCAAGCAAACTCCACTGGCTCACCCGCTAATTGAGGAAACACCCAATCCATTCGTTGCTTCATGGTAGCGGCTAGGTTTCTTGGCTCGATCCCAGAATAACTGACACGACCACCAAACAACATGCGGTGATCAGCCGAGCAACGGTAGTAATCCAATACAAAATTGATATCACATACCCCCATATTGTTGCCAATTAAGCTGCGAGCACGCTCTTCACCTAAGGGTTTGGTGGCGCAAATGTAAGTCCCCACCGGCATAACGCGGCTTTCAAGTTTACTATTTAAACCTTCCATATAGGCATTGCACGCTAACACCACGTGTGAACAGGTCACTTTTGCCTGAGCGGTATGCAAGGTCACTTTACTGCCGTGCTCAATTTTTATAACCTTGCTGTCTTCATATATCTCTGCACCAGCTAATGCGGCCGCTTTAACTAGGCCTAGAGTGTAATTAAGCGGGTGTAAGTGGCCACCATTTGAATCGAACATTCCACCTAAATAGCGCGGGCTATTTAATTCGCTAGCCAGTTTTTCTTGGTCCCAATACGCTAAGCTGTGGTAAGCATAATCGTCTTCAAGCTGACGGTGCCAAGCTTTAAGCTCCTCAACGTGGCGCTCTTTAATCGCTACGTGGATTTGACCGTCTTGCCAATCACAATCAATGTTGTGTTTTTTGATGTTGTCTTTGGTAATGGTTAAGGCTTCAGTAGATAAATCCCACATTTTTCTAGCGTCGTCTTTACCCATCATCTTTTCTAGCGTGGATTGCTCAGACGCCCAACCAAAAATAGCTTGGCCACCACTCCGACCAGAAGCCCCCCAACCGACGCGGGCGCCCTCTAGCAACATTACTTTGTAGCCTTTTTCAGCTAACTCCAGCGCGGTTGTTGCGCCAGTAATGCCAGCACCGACCACACATACGTCAACCTGGTGCTCGCCAGTTAACTGCGGATAATCGAGTTGCAGGTTAGCACTCGCAGCATAATATGAAGAAGCGTGTTGCGCTTTCATGTTCTCACCTTTGATGTTATTACGAAATCCTTGCTGTCCTTGGCTTGGCTTACACCATTTGTTGGTACCATTGCTGCTCTAACGGTGTAACGGCGGCTTCAAATCGCTGCCATTCATTGAGTTTGTTTGCATGATACACATGGCTGAAATCGTCTCCGAGCAGATGCCATAAGCTTGACTGATGAAACTCATTTAGGGCTTGTTCCCATGAGGTAGGCAAAGCAGGTGCGTGTTCTTTGCTGGCATCCCCACTCACCGGTTCGGCGCAGGATAGTTGCTGAGCAAGACCGTGCTGAATACCAAACAGTAGCGCCGACATAACAATATAGGGGTTGCAGTCTGCGCCGGCCACGCGATGTTCAATCCGAGTATTCTGTTTGCTACCTGAAGGAATGCGTAGCGCCACGGTACGATTATCCCAACCCCAGTTGGCTTGTAAAGGCACAAACATATCGGGTTGAAAGCGACGGTAAGAGTTGGCATTAGGCGCTAATAAGGCTATAGCCTGAGGCATAGTGTCTAATAACCCCGCCAAAGCATAGTGCAGCACACCCAGATCTTCAGCGAAGACATTTTTGCCTTGCGCATCTAACATACTAATGTGTACATGGCAGCCGTTGCCTGAATGTTCGGCGTAAGGCTTCGCCATAAACGTGGCATTGTAACCATGCTTTTTAGCGACCGCTTTAATCGCTCGTTTTAACAATATGGCTTGATCACAAGCCAACAATGGGTCGGTTTGGTGCTGCAAGGTCACTTCAAACTGGCCAGGCGCATATTCAGCAATCACGTTGTCGCTAGGGATATTTTGGGTATGGCAATAGCTTTGAATATCTTGAATAAACTCGGCAAACTCATCTAGCTCATCTAAGGAGTAAACTTGCGTTTGCTCCATTCTTTGCTGAGACAAGGGTAATAACGGCGGTAAGGGTTGCTCGGTATCGGCAGCCGCATCTAATAAATAAAATTCCCATTCAATAGCAACACAAGGGAAATACTCTTGCTGGTGTAAACCTTTTAAGGCTTTGCATAACAACTGACGAGGGTCTGCAAAAAATGGGCTACCATCAACCTCGTGCATGGTTAGCAAGGCTTGGGCGGCATCGTTTTTCCAAGGGATCATACTTAAGCTATGCGGCAATAAATGACAAATTCGGTCGCCATCTCCTTGGGCAAAACCTAAACCTGTTTGTTCAACCGTTTCACCGCAAATATCAAGTGCAAACACCGAAGCAGGTAAACACATGCCCTCTTCGGCAATTTTAAGCAGTGACCCCACTTCAATACGCTTGCCCCTAATAACGCCATTCATATCAGCGAGCATCAAATCAACGCTTTTTAACTGAGGATGGTCATTTAAGAATTCTTGCACTTGCTCAACCAGCGAAAGCGGCAAAGTTTGCGGCTTGTGTTTCAACATAATTAACAGTCCCCTTGGGTAAACATCCCTTTTACCCTTTAGATTTACACCATAGTGTTAAGTATAATGCAAACGTTTTTGTCTATAAGGCATGTTTTAGCGAAAAAATTGGGTTTTATTTAACACTTGGTTGACATTCATCCCATTTCATGACAAATCTTAATAGCACGGAGCAAAAACGTCTCGTCCAGTAGATATGCCCCGCTTTACTAAACAGACTAATGACAGGTGATTATGGAAAACGTCAGGAAGTGGTTTGCTGAAAACCGAATAACCGAAGTTGAGTGCCTAATACCAGATATAACCGGAAATGCCCGCGGCAAAATTATTCCGGCGAATAAATATCTAAAAGAAGGAGGGATGCGACTACCCGAGTCGATCTTTTATCAAACGGTTACCGGGGACTGGCCTGATGACGACAATGGCCTGTTTGATTGGACCGAGAAAGACATGAGCTTAGAGCCTGACACCGATAGCTTACGTTTTGTTCCTTGGGCAAAAGAACCCACTGCACAATTGATACATGACTGCTACAACGCCGACGGTGAGTTGATCGGCATGGCACCGCGTTCAGTATTGAAAAAAGTTTTAGACTTGTATGAAAAAGAAGGCTGGAAACCGGTGGTTGCTCCAGAGCTTGAGTTTTTCCTAGTTAAAAAGAATCTAGATTGGGATTACCCATTAGAGCCACCGATTGGCCGTAATGGACGCCCTGAAACTGCCCGCCAGTCGTTCAGCATTGATGCGGTAAACGAATTTGATCCACTGTTTGAAGACATGTACGACTATTGTGAAGCGCAAAATCTAGATGTGGATACCTTGGTGCATGAGTCGGGTGCTGCGCAAATGGAAATCAACTTTGATCATGGCGAGCCGGTACTAGCTTGTGATCAAGTATTTTTATTCAAACGCACCATGCGCGAAGCCGCCTTACAACATGACACTTATGCCACATTTATGGCTAAACCGATGGAAGATGAGCCAGGCAGCGCCATGCACATCCACCAGAGCCTAGAAGACTTAGACGGCAACAACTTGTTTGCCAATGATGATGGCAGTAACAGCGAACTCTTTCTCAGTTTCATTGCTGGCCTACAGCAATATACACCGGCTAGCATTGCCTTTTATGCGCCTAACGTAAATAGCTATCGCCGCTTAATGTTCGGTGATTCAGCCCCCATCAACTTGCAGTGGGGCGTAGATAATCGCACCGTGGGTTTACGTGTACCATTGTCTGATCCCCGCAACCGCCGCGTAGAAAACCGCTTTGCTGGTGCCGATGCCAACCCTTATTTAGCCATGGCGCTGACCTTAGCTTGTGGTTACTTAGGTATGAAAAACCAACTAAAACCAACAGCCCAAGAAACTGGCGATGTCAGTGAAGACCGCTACACCCTACCTGGCACCTTAGAAGAAGCGTTAGTCGCTTTGGAACAGTGTGAAGAGCTAAAAGAAATTATAGGTGAGCGATTTATTAGCTGCTACGTAGCGGTGAAACGCAAAGAGTACCAAACCTTTTTTAAAGTAATCAGCTCTTGGGAACGTGAGTTTTTATTACTCAACGTATAGCAAACTAATTGACTCAGCCACAAGGAGGCGAAATGAGCAAAGCAACATTGACGATACAGCAGCAAGACAGCGCCCATTGCCTGCATCCCTTTACTAACTTTAAAGAGTTAAATGAGAAGGGTGCGAAGGTTATTGAACGCGGCGAAGGTATCTTTGTATACGACAGTGAGGGCAATAAGTTGCTCGATGCGATGGCTGGCTTGTGGTGTGTTAACTTGGGTTATGGCCGTCAAGAGTTGGTTGATGCCGCAGCCAAGCAAATGCAGCAGCTTCCTTATTACAATTTATTTTTCCAAACTACCCATAAGCCAGCGGTAGAACTGTCTACTCTGCTCGCTGAACTGACCCCTGAGGGGCTAAATCATGCCTTCTTTACTGGCTCAGGCTCAGAGTGTAATGACACGGTAGTTCGCATGGTTCGTCACTACTGGGCAAGCAAAGGCCAACCTGAAAAGCTCAATATTATTAGTCGCAATAACGCCTACCACGGCAGCACAATGGCTGGCGCGAGTTTAGGAGGCATGGGCTTTATGCATGCTCAAGGCGGTTTACCCTTACCTAACATTTGTCATATCGACCAGCCCTACTGGTTTGAAGAAGGCCAAGGACAAGATCCTCAACAGTTTGGTGTAGAACGCGCCCGCCAACTAGAACAAAAAATTCTCGAATTAGGTGAAGATAAGGTGGCTGCATTTATCGCCGAACCTATTCAGGGTGCTGGCGGCGTGATTATTCCACCTGATAGCTACTGGCCTGAAATTCAGAGAATTTGTGATAAATACCAAATTTTATTGATTGTTGACGAAGTCATTTGTGGCTTTGGCAGAACCGGCGAATGGTTTGCCAGCCAAACCTTTAATATTAAGCCCGATTTATTGTGCATGGCCAAAGGCATTACTTCTGGTTATTTACCGCTAGGCGCAGTCATGGTATCAGATGAAGTCGCCAATGGCTTAATTGAGGCCGATACCGAGTTTGCTCATGGCTTTACCTATTCAGGCCACCCAGCCGCTTGTGCAGTGGCAATTGAAAACATCCGCATTATGCAGCAAGAAAACATTGTGCAAAACGTCCGCGAAAAAACGGCGCCTTATTTGGCGAAACGTTGGCAAGAACTGGCCGAGCACCCGCTGGTGGGAGAAGCAAGGACTAAAGGCCTAGTGGGTGCCTTAGAGTTAGTGGCAGATAAAACCACTAAGCAGCGCTTTGCTAAAGATCTTAGTGCGGGCTCGGTATGTCGAGACCACTGCATAAACAACGGACTCATTATGCGGGCTTGTGGTGAAACCATGATTATTTCACCACCGCTAGTAATCACAAAATCAGAAATAGACCAGTTAATCACACTGGCGAAAAAGAGTTTGGATGACACTCTGCAGGCATTGAGTTAATCCGGGTAGCAGTACGAGTAATCACCTCAAGGAATTGGAGAACACAAATGAACAAAGCAACACTGAAGTTTACGCTCGCTTCGATACTAACTGCCACAGCGATGAATCTGCAGGCAGCTGAAGAGAAAGTACTAAACGTTTACAACTGGTCTGATTATATTGCTGACGATACTATCGCCCAGTTTGAAGCCGAAACCGGCATTAAAGTGGTTTATGATGTTTTCGACTCGAATGAAGTACTCGAAGCGAAAATACTTTCAGGTTCAACCGGTTTTGATTTAGTGGTACCGACATCAGACTTCCTAGCTCGCCAAGTACAAGCTGGCGCGTTTATCAAACTGGATAAGTCTAAGTTACCTAATTACAGCAACTTAGATCCTAAAATCATGTCAATGTTAGATGAAACATCCGACCCAGGTAACGAATATGCGGTCCCTTACCTTTGGGGAACTACCGGGCTAGGTTATAACGTTAATAAGGTAAAAGAAGTTCTGGGTGATGATGCACCTCTAGATAGCTGGGATTTAGTTTTCAAGCCTGAAAACATGGAGAAACTGCAACAGTGTGGCGTCGCATTTTTAAATGCACCTACTGAACTATTTGCGGCAGCTTTGCATTACTTAGGCGAAGATCCTAACAGTGTAGATATTAAAGATTATAAAGATGACTCTGAAGCCTTCAAACTGTTAAAATCGGTTCGTCCTTACATCACTTATTTCCACTCTTCGCAGTACATTAACGACTTAGCGAATGGAGATATTTGTGTTGCTGTGGGGTGGTCAGGCGATGTATTACAAGCATCAGATCGTGCTGCTGAAGCAGATAACGGTGTTGAAATTGAATACGTTATTCCTAAACAAGGCGCATTAGCTTGGTTTGATTTGATGGCAATTCCAGCCGATGCACCACATAAAGAGAATGCTCACGCATTTATTAACTTCTTGTTACAGCCAAAAGTAATCGCAGAAGTCTCTAACTATGTTTGGTACGCCAACCCTACCCCTGCATCAAAAGAGTTTATTGATCCAGAGATCATCGGGCACCCAGGTATTTATCCGACCGATGAAACACTGGCGAAACTGTATGGTTCTAAAGTCATGCCAGCTAAGGTCTCTAGAACAATGACCCGCTCTTGGACTAAGTTTTTACAAAACTAGCTTGTACGCTTGTCACCCGCGAGGGTGACAAGCGCGTTTTTGTTTCTTTTTGGAGGGCCTTCGATGGCGGCGGTATCACAAATTTCAACGGCACCCGTGTCTGACAAACCTGACCCGGAACCCTTACTGTATATCGAAAATATCAGTAAAGACTATGATGGCGCGATAGCAGTAGATAACGTTAGCCTTACGATTAATAAAGGCGAGATATTTGCGCTGCTGGGTGCGTCTGGTTGCGGTAAGTCCACCTTACTGCGAATGTTGGCAGGTTTTGAAAAACCCAATGCAGGAAAAATCATCTTAGATGGCCAAGATGTAATTAACGTTCCTCCGCATAAACGCCCAGTAAACATGATGTTTCAGTCTTACGCGCTATTTCCCCATATGACGGTCGAGCAAAACATTGCTTTTGGCCTTAAACAAGACAAACTGCCTAAATCAGACATACAAGACACCGTCGTTAACATGCTAGAGCTAGTGCATATGAAGGCTTATGCAAAGCGTAAACCTCATCAACTCTCTGGCGGACAACGCCAACGCGTAGCGCTTGCTCGAAGCCTCGCTAAACGGCCAAAATTGTTGTTACTTGATGAACCCATGGGTGCTTTAGATAAAAAGCTTCGCGGCCAAATGCAGCTAGAAGTGGTAGATATCTTAGAAAAGGTAGGAGCTACCTGTGTCATGGTAACTCACGATCAAGAAGAAGCTATGACCATGGCGAGTCGTGTGGCGATTATGAATCGTGGCCAATTTATACAGGTCGGCGAACCAGAAGAAATTTACGAATACCCCAACTCTCGCTTTAGTGCCGAATTTATTGGCTCGGTAAACGTATTTGAAGGCGTCGTACGCGACAATGACAACGACAGTGCCACTATTGATAGCCCTGAACTTGGCTACCCAATTAATCTAAACCATGGTGTATCAGCCGCACCAGGGGTGCCATTCATGATTGCTGTTCGCCCTGAAAAAATGAGCATATTTAAAACCTTGAAAGGCCGAAATAGTAATGTATGCCAGGGGATTGTTGAAGACATCGCCTATCTGGGTAACCAATCTATTTACTATGTGCGACTCGCCAGTGGTAAACGCGTGACCGCGGCGATGCCCAATAGCAGTCGCCACCGTAATAATATGCCCACATGGAACGACTCCGTTTATTTATGTTGGCAAGCAGACAGCTGCGTGGTGCTAAAAATATGACCACTATCCCTATATCAAAAACCAAGCAGCGTATTGCTAGGTTAATTCCCACCGGACGTTGCATGGTACTCGCCGTGCCGTACTTTTGGCTGTTACTGTTCTTTTTAATGCCATTTTTTATCGTATTTAAAATCAGTTTCGCCGAGGCGGTAATAGCTATTCCACCTTATACCGAGCTATTGAGCATGGTGGATGAGCAAATCCAAATACTGCTCAATGTAGGTAACTATTACTATTTAATTGATGATGGCCTGTACTTAAGTTCATATTTACAGTCTTTGCGGATCGCCGGAATTTCAACACTACTGTGTTTTATCATCGGCTTTCCGATGGCTTGGGCAATTGTTCACTCCAGCCCAGCCAATCGCAACATTTTACTGATGCTGATTATTTTGCCCTCATGGACCAGTTTTTTAATTCGGGTTTACGCTTGGATAGGCATTTTGAAAAACAACGGCTTTCTCAACAATATTCTTATATATACCGGTATTATTGATGAGCCTTTACGTATCTTACATACCGATACAGCGGTTTATATAGGAATTGTTTACACCTATTTACCGTTTATGATTCTACCTCTGTATACCGCCTTAATGCGCCTCGATTTCTCGCTGATTGAAGCAGCGCGCGACTTAGGGGCATCAACCGCCACGGTACTATTTAAAATACTGCTGCCATTAACTAAAGCAGGTATTATCGCCGGCTCAATGTTGGTATTTATTCCGGCGGTAGGAGAGTTTGTGATACCCGAACTACTGGGCGGTCCAAATTCAATTTTAATTGGTAAAGTGCTTTGGCAAGAATTCTTTAATAACCGAGATTGGCCAGTAGCTGCTGCGGTAGCATCGGTAATGCTACTATTGCTAATGGTGCCAATACTGTTCTTCCACCGCTATCAGAAACGTGAACTGGAGGCCGGCTAATGGACGCAATACCGGTTTATAAAACCAAATGGAAATGGGCAATTTTAGGCTTGGGCTTCTCCTTTCTCTACTTGCCAATTCTTAGCCTGATTATTTATTCATTCAACGCTAACCGTTTAGTAACGGTATGGAGTGGCTTTTCTACTAAGTGGTATGGGGCGCTGTTTCAAGACGATTTGCTGATGAATGGCATTAGCCTTAGTTTAACCATTGGCTTTTTGTCTGCGAGTGCCGCGGTTGTGCTAGGCACATTGGCAGCATTTGTGCTTACTCGCTTTGGTAAGTTTAAAGGCGAAACCAGTTTTGCCTTTATGATTACCGCTCCGCTGGTGATGCCAGAAGTGATCACCGGTTTAAGTTTGTTGTTGCTGTTTATTTCTTTAGGTCAGGTGTTTGACCTATTTAATCAGCGCGGCATGCTCACCATTTGGATAGCCCATGTTACTTTTTGTACGGCTTATGTCTCGGTAGTGGTCAGTTCGCGACTGCGTGAACTAGACCAAAGTATCGAAGAAGCCGCCATGGATTTAGGGGCGACGCCGCTTAAAGTCTTTTTTGTGATCACTCTACCGACTATTTTACCTGCGATTGTAGCTGGCTGGTTATTAGCCTTCACCTTATCGCTAGATGACTTAGTCATTGCCAGTTTTGTATCGGGGCCAAGTGCAACCACTCTACCGATGGTGGTGTTCTCGAGTGTGAGATTAGGCGTAAGTCCTAAAATTAATGCCCTTGCTACATTGATAATTGGTGTAGTATCTGTCGCTACTTTTATTGCTTGGTGGTTGATGGCCAGAGCAGAGAAACGCCGCTTACTCGAATTTAGAGCCAGTAACGCTGGCTAATCGACGTAGATTAAGGAACAAATTGTAATGGATGTTGGCAAACGACTAAAAAGTATCCGTTTAATGCGTGGGATTTCGCAACGCGAACTCGCCAAATTAAGCGGAGTAACCAACAGCATGATTTCGCAGATTGAACAAAATCAGGTTAACCCTTCAGTTGGCTCGATGAAAAAAATCTTGGATGCTATTCCAATCTCTATGGGGGAGTTTTTCACCCTAGAAATGGAAAGTGAAGACAAAATATTTTATACCCCTGAAGAGCTAACCGACCTTGGAGATGGGGTGGTAAAAATGCTATTGGTAGGCAGTAAACATACTGGCCGACAATTGGCTATTCTGCGAGAAGTCTATCCCCCCGGCGCGGATACCGGCACCGAGTTTATTCAACACGAAGGGGAAGAAGGCGGCATCGTTATACGGGGAGAAATTGAAATCACCGTAGGCAGTAAGTCTAAAGTACTTAAAGCCGGCGATTCTTACTATTTCGAGACTCGCAAACCACACCGCTTCCGTAATAAAAGCAAGGAAGAATGTGAGCTGATTAGTGCGGCTACCCCACCAACCTTTTAGGTGTATCACCGTTGATTAAAAAAAGCCGCTTCCTTGATGAAGCGGCTTTTTTGTTGGCCATCATGTATTAGTGAGCGACGGTAGGTTCCCCAACCGATGGGATTTTGCGTTTACCTTTGGCAATTAATGAAAATACCACTGGCACAAAGAAGAAAGACAGCATGGTGGTTAATACTGTGCCGCCTGCAATGGCAACAGCAAAAGGTGGCCAAAAACCACCACCGGCTAAAATCAGCGGTAAGAAGCCCCCCACGGTGGTAATAGTGGTAGAGCTAATATGCCGAGTACAACTTAATACCCCAAAGCAAATCGACTCACTATCACCCGCACAGGCTTTAGCATCAGATTTAAGCTCGGCGACAATCACAATCGCAGCGTTAATGGCTAAACCAATTAACCCGAGTAAACCAATAATCACCGTAAAGCCAAAGGGATAATTACCTAAAAATACGCTTAATAGACCCAAACCCGCCGCTTGAATAGCGGTAAACATGATCAAAAAGCTCAACCTAAATGAGTTAAATGAAAGCACCACTACCGTCACCAGTAACACCGCAATAATGCCCACACTGGCTAATAGGTTGCCAACGGCTTCATTACGCTCGGCGCCTTCCCCGCCAAACTCCAAAGTGTAACCGGCAGGTAACGGTATGTTTTCTTCTATTAGGCGCTCTCTAAACACCTCTAAAACTTGCTCGGGTAAAATATCGGTAGTGAGGTAACCCTCTACCACATTAATCCGCTTACCATTGCGGCGAGGAATCTCTCCTCGGCTTGGTCGAATATCAAACTCGGCCAAAGAAGCCAAAGGAATATTTCCGGCAATCTCGCTGGTTAAGGTGATATCCCCTAAGCTAGCTAACTCTTTACGTTGTTCATCGGCTAGGCGGATCCTTACCGGTAGCGACTCACTGGCCTCTAATACGCTGCCATTAATGCGTCCTTCTAAATTAGCCTGTAATTGCCCCGCAACTTGAGTAAGGGTGACCCCACTCAGGCGTGAAGCATCCTCATTCATTTTCAACCACACTTTAGGAGTCCCTGCTAATAGGGTTGCTCGAGTGTGAATAACATGAGGGATCTCAGCCAATATCCGTCGGTATTGGTCACCTAGTTCTTTAAGCTGATCTAGATTAGGACCATATACCCTAAGTTCGATAGGCGCGTTAAAAGGAGGGCCTTGTTCTAGCTTGCGCACCAAAATTTGCGCTTCAGGGTAGAGTGAGTCTAACTCTGATTGTAATAAGGGAATCAGCCGGTTAGCCGCTCTAAAATCATCGGTAGTAATCATTGCTTGGGCATAGTTTTTTGCCCCTTGTTGACGCAGCATTAAGTTGTAATAGAACGAGGGGGCATTATTGCCGACAAACCAGCTCACTGACTTAATCCCCTCTTTACTGTAGAGATGTTCAGTCACACTCTCGGTTAAGCGCTCAGTGGCATAAATACTGGCTTGAGGCGCCATATACACTTCAATTTGGAACATATCTCGATCAGACGGCGGGAAAAATTGCTCGGTGAGGCTTCCGGCACTATAAAAACCAAACATCGGTAGCGCAGACACCAATAAAATAGTGATTTTAGGATAACGTAAACTGGCTCGTAAGCAGGCATGAAAGCCATTACTTAAGCTGGCTAATTGAATGCCTTTTTCATACCAATGATCAGCGGTTTGCTGCGAAGGTAGAAAATGCCCAGAGAAGGTTGCCACTAGGGTATGCGAGATAAAGTAAGAGCCAATAAGTGAGAAAATAACACTTAAAGCGATGCCCCCCACAAACTCACCAGCGGGGCCTGGCATCAATACGATAGGTAAAAAGGCCAGTATGGTGGTTAAAGTTGAGCCCAATAACGGCAGCCAAAGGTGTTTAATTGACTCCGTTACCGCCTGCAGCCCTGATTTTCCTTGCTGGCGTTTTTGCGCGATGGTATCGGCCATAACAATGGCATTGTCCACCATGATCCCCAATGCCACCACTAAGCCCGTGACCGACATCTGATGAATAGGTAAGCCGTAAAACTTCATGCATGCCAAGGTAAACATTACCGTTAGCGGCAGCGATAAACCTACAATCAATGCCGAGCGCCAACCTAGGGTCAGCAGTAATACCGCGACGATAATGGCAAAACCGATAAGTACGTTAACCACCAGCTCACCCAGTCGCTTAGAGGTATAACCGTCTTGTTCAAAAATGATCTCAGCATTCACGTTACTAGGCAAAATACTGCGAAATTCATCCAAAGTTTTGTCGACGCGCGCGCTCCATAGATCAACGCGGTATTCAGCTAACATTCTGATGCCAACCACTACTGCAGGTTGACGTTCAACGACGGCTATCTGCTCAGGCGGAGACTTAAGCTGTCGGCTAACTGTCGCCAGATCACCCAAGCGATAGACAAAGCCATTTTCAGCACTACTAATGGGGATATCTTTAATGCGTTCTAGCGAGTCCAACTCGCCCTCTAATTCGAGCTGCATTCGGGTGTAGTCGTTGCTTAACTCACCGGCTGACACTTTAGCATCGGCTCCGGCAATCATTTGCGAAACTTGCTCGGTGGTAAGTTTTAACGCGGCCGCTTGGTAAGGTTCTATTTCAACCAGAATTTCTTCTACGCCTTGCCCCTGCAAATCTACAAAATCTGTACCAGAAACATTACGTAAACGGTTTTGTAACTCTTTGGCATAACGGCCTAAAATAGCTAGATCTGCCTCACCGGGCCCTACCCAGCGTAAGGCAACCAAACTGGTAAAGGCATAACCCCGATCGTCATCAACCACCGGCTCAGAAGTGCCCGCGGGTAAAAATGGCGGTAACTCTCCGACTAAGTCTCGAACCCTTGCCCAAATGGGGACAACATCAATCACGTCATCGTTCAGCTCCACTTGCAACACTGAAAACCCAGGACGAGAAGAAGACTGCACGCGTTTAATTTCGGGTAATTTTCTGATTTTGTTTTCAATTAGCTCAGTCACTAAAGCTTCGACCCGCTCAGCTGAAGCGCCAGGGTACTGAGTAACAATGCTAGCAAAACGGCTGGTTATTTTAGGATCTTCACTGCGTGGTAAGGTACTTATTGCTCCTAAACCCGCCACCACTATCAAAGTGATCAGTAGGGCGATAAAACGACCGTTGTTATAAATAGCAGCTATCATTACTGGCTAGCCTCATCGCTAATATTGCTAGGGTTAACCGTTTGACCGGGTACGTAGCGGTGCATGCCGGTGGCAACTATCGCCTCGCCAGGCTTTAACGCTCCGCGGACAAAGGCTTTATCTTCAGTGGCATAACGTACACTCACATCACGCCTCTCTAACTCATAATGACCATCGTCTTTTGCGACTATCGCGTAGATATTCCATAAACCTCGAACACCATCGGTAATGGCGCTAACCGGGATCCAATAGCCGGGTTCATTCACCCGTTCAATGACATTTAGATAAGCCAGTTGACCGCTAATCAAACGGTCATTTTCAGGCAAAGCAAAACGCAATTGTACAGTACGAGTTGCTGGGTCTACTTGCCCCCCCGAGGCGACCAAATCAACACTGTAATCGCGCTTAGCCACCGTGACAGATTTAGGGGTAAGCATGTCTACATGCTCTAGTAGCCGCACTGGCACACCCACTTTAATTTCATTAGCGCCAAGCTGAAGTACCGTAAGCACAGGCTGAGAAGCGCCTATTACCGCCCCTTCAGAAACGGTACGGCTGTCGATAATACCGCTGTAGGGCGCCAGCAGTGTAGACTTTTCAATGCGTGTTCTATTGGCTTTTATCGATGCATCGATACGCGCTTTATTCGCCCGTAACGATTTTTGTTGAGCGATCAGTTCATCAACACTTTGCTCGGAAGCATAGCCTTCAGTTTTCAAGGACTGAACCCGTTTAAGATTGGCTTTTACCAGTGAAGCATCGGCAGCGAGCTGTTGTAACTGAGCTTGTAAATCAATGAACTCGATCTCTAATAGCTCAGTATCTAGCTGCATTAATATATCACCTTGCTCGACCCGCTCTCCTTCATCAACGAAAATTTGCGAGATTTTACCCGCCAATTCAAAGCCAATATCAGCCCGTTGTTTAGCGATAACTTGACCGACAAACTGCCGTTCAACGGAATAGCTTTCACTTAAGACCGGTACAAAACTTTTAACTTGTGCCACGTTTTTTGCCTCCGCAGAATTAACCGCAGCGTCTTGTGCCACGACAATCAGAGGGATAAACAAAAAAGTGAGAGAAAATAGTGACCTAAGCATAGTAACGTCCAATGTAACCAATCTAATGAATGCATTACTCAGTGTAGAAAGAGTGTGCTTGAGTGTCTAGTGTTTGCCCACTCAATCGACAAATACTTATTAAGCTGCCCAACAGCGCACTGATTAGTTTGCCGCTAAATATCGTGCCCAGTGATAGCCACATAAGCATTCTCTCGTGCTCGGTCTTAGACTTAACAAGCTTAACTATAGACCGTTGTTAGCTTGATTAAGCTGAATACGAGGCTAAATAGGCCTTTAGCACTATACTTAAAGCAAGCAATGTGGAGGGCAAACGATGAGTGATTGTAGTTTATTGCCTAAAGGCACCGACTTAGTGAGAGCGGTTAAATACATTGGTGAGCATCATTGTCATGATTATCGCTCGTTAAATGAAGTGGCGTTTCGCTTTGATCTAAACCCCTTGGATCAACAATTTATTTTGGACCATTTTTATGAGGCGCCCAAGCCCGAAGGCTTGGACAAATAGGCTTACTGGCCCACTACGTTAAATCTATCCAGGTAGATTTGAGCTCGGTATACTTATCCAAAGCGTGTAATGACTTGTCGCGGCCATTGCCTGACTGTTTAAAACCGCCAAATGGCATAGTCATGTCTCCACCATCCCAATTATTAACAAACACCGTACCCGCTCGCAAAGCTCGAGAAGTGCGAACCGCTGTATTGAGATCCGCAGTCCATACACCCGCCGCTAAACCAAAGTCGGTATCGTTGGCTAAGGCTATGCCCTGCTCTAAGTCATCAAATACTTGCACCACTAATACCGGGCCAAATATTTCTTGCTTCACAATGTCGAGGCTGGCATCTACATCGTCGAAAATTGTAGGCTGTATATAGAAGCCGCCTGTGTGTTGTAGGGCTTGCTCGCCACCACACAGTAATGTTGCACCTTGGCTTTTTGCTCCTTCAATAAAGCCAAGCACCCGTTGCATCTGCGCTTCATCCACCATGGCTCCCATACTTGTTGTTGGGTCGAGAGGATTACTAGGCTGCCATTGCTCGACTAAATTTAGCATTTTGTCGAGCAATAATTTATGGATACTGCGATGTACAATTAACCGTGAGGCTGCAGTACATACTTCACCTTGGTTATAAAAGATCGACGCTACCGCGGTTGCCGCGGCTTTATCGAGGTCAGCCACATCGGCGCAGACTAAGTTTGGGCTCTTGCCACCACACTCCATAAAAGCGCGCTTAAGGTTAGATTGACCAGAAAACTCTACTAGCTTTTTACCCACCCCAGTTGAGCCTGTGAAGGTAATACAGTCTACATCCATGTGCAGCGCTAAAGCTTGGCCAGCCGTATGCCCATATCCTGGCAGTACGTTAAACACACCATCAGGAATGCCCGCTTGTTGAGCCAATTTAGCCAACATTAATGCACTCAATGGTGATTTTTCAGAAGGTTTAAGAATGACCGAATTACCAGTAGCTAAAGCTGGACCAATTTTCCAAGACGCCATCACTAAGGGAAAATTCCACGGTACGATTGCCGCTACCACCCCTAAGGCTTCTCGGGTCACTAGGGCTAAGGCATCACGGGTGACAGGGGCAACTTCATCATAAAGTTTGTCGATAGCTTCGGCATTCCAAGCTATGCAACGAGCCGCTGCCGACGCATCGTAAGATAGCGCATCAGCGATAGGCTTGCCCATGTCTAAGCTTTCTAACAAGGCTAATTGTGAATGGTGCTGATCGATCAAAGCAGCAAATTTTAGTAACACGGCTTTGCGCTCGGCCGGGGCTTTATTTGACCAAACACCTTGGGTATAGGCATCACGGGCCGCCTTTACCGCAATCTCTACATCGGCGGCATCACACTCGGCAACGCTGGCTAATCGCTCACCGTTCGCCGGATTGATGCAAGCAAAGGTCTTACCAGAAACAGCATCTACGAACTTCCCGTTAATAAATGCTTGTTGCGGAAACTCTAATTGAAGAGCCTGTTGCTGCCAATACTGCACATCATGTTGCGTCATGTTACCTCCGAGTAAACCATCACTGTCATTCAATAATTAACAAAACTACACAAATATTAATTATTATTCTAGGGTTGATACAATTTATTTAACAGTTTATGTTTGAAGCATTGTTTATTTTAGGAATCCAAAGATGCAGATTGCTATTCTTAACTGCGATCGAGTAGACCCGCATTTAGCCAAAACCTTTGGTGAATATCCCGATATGTTCATTCACCATTTATCGGCGCAGGACTCTCGCTTAAGTTATCAAATATTTAACACCCTAGAAGGTGAGTTACCTGAACTGGAGGACTTTGATGGCTTTCTGATCACCGGCAGCCGACATAACGCTTATGATCAGCATCCATGGATATTGCAATTGCAAACTTGGATACAGCAATGCCACCAGCTAAAACGCCCCTTAGCAGGTATTTGTTTCGGCCATCAAATAATCGCCCGAGCACTAGGTGGTGCGGTTAGTAAATCAGATAAAGGTTGGGGTTTAGGCGTTGCTCAAAATAGCTTAACTAAGCCCCCTTCATGGTCTGAGCTAAGTAGCGAAAGCTTTAATATTTTAGTCAGTCACCAAGATCAGGTCAGCCAATTACCCGATGCAGCAGTGCTGTTAGCCAGTAGTGACTTTTGCCCCTATTTCATGTTTCAGATCAGCGAACATATCTTTGCTATTCAAGGACATCCTGAATTTGATAAAGACTACGCCGCAGCGCTAATTGATAAAAGACAACTGATCTTATCGCCCAATCAGTTCGTTTTAGCTAAGTCGAGTCTAAATCATACACTTAACGCAGAGCTGGTGTTTACTTGGATTTTGCAAATGTATCGTCAAAATGTCTGACAAAAAAATCAATTATTCGGCTTTTCTGTAAAGATTGTGTAAAAGCGCGGCATTGGCTATCGACAACACGCTATTGGCAACGTTAAATAACGCTAATAAGGATATTCAATTTAAATAGGGATAAAGATGCAGCGGCTGTTAAGGGCGTGGATCATATTAGGGAGCACGCTGCTACTAGGATGTAGTATGACCGATACTCCTAATCACAACGAGGTTCCTGAAGTTTCAGCCCCTAGTTGGACCAGCAGCTATCAATCAGGCAGCTTTGTTGACCAACGCTTCGAACAAGCCCTGCCTGTCCCCTTGCAAGAGTTAGTCACAGAAGCGCTAAGCAGCAATCCCGCGCTGCGACAAGCTGGTTATTCGCTAGACCAGCAGCTTTATCAGATACAAATTGAAAACGCCCAACAATGGCCTAGTGTTAATGCTTTTGTTAGTGGGCAACGCAGCGGCGCGAATAGCAGCTCAACCTCTCAACTCAGCTTAGGTGTTGATTTCAGCTGGGAGATTGACTGGTTAGGCAAACTCGATGCTCGCCAACAAGCCGCGGTGCTTGATGCAAAAGTCAGTTTTGAACAATGGCAACAACAGCAAATTGATTTAGCGGCTACCACCGCACAACAATGGTACAACGTGCTTGAAGCTCAGCAGCAGCTGGCCTTGATTAACGAGCGTTTTAGCAATCTCAAAGCCAATTTGCAGATTATTGATGAGAGTTACCAAAGTGGCCTTAATAGTGCCTTAGATGTGTATTTAGCCCGAGCCGATTTAAGTGCAGCCCAAGTACAACAAAATAATCGAGTCAACCAACTAAGCCAAGCGCAAAGAGAGCTAGAATTGCTACTAGGGCGTTATCCCAGCGGCACCATTTTAGTCGAGGGTGAGTTAAACGTTCCTTTAGACACCCTTCCTGCCGGTGTACCGTCTGAATTACTGCAACGTAGACATGATATTAAGGCTGCCCAATACCAATTAGCCGCAGCCGACCTGCGGGTGTATGCCGCCTATCGCGATCGCTTTCCTAGCCTCACGCTAACCGCCAGCGGTGGTAGCCAGAGTGAACAACTTAATCAGTTATTAAATGGTGATTCAGTTGTGTGGTCATTATTTGCCGGTATTACAGCGCCCATATTTGACGCCAACCGCCGAGAAAACTTGCAATTACAGCAATATGCCCGCGCTCAATCACTCAACGCAGCCTATCTAGAGCAAGTATTAAGCGGTTTTGCCGAGGTAGAAGAGCGCTTAAATCTTGAACCCAGCCTCTATCAAAATGCCCAATTGTTAGCGGCCGCAGCTGAAGACTCAAAACAAGCGGAAACCCTCGCCTTTGAAAACTATTTAGCGGGTTTAAATGGCTACGTAACGGTACTCGAGTCTCAGCGACGCGCCTTTGACGCTCGAAGCAGCGCGATTAGCGCACTCAATTTACAGTTACAAAACCGTATCGCGCTATACCTAGCCTTAGGTGGCAGCTTGAATCAGCCACAAACTACCCGTGAGGCCTTTGCCTCAGAACCACTATTTGAACCTGGAGCTTAGCCTACAATGGCCAAATTACTGAGATTGAGTTTGCCGTTAATCGTTATCATCATCGGCATTGCGGTTAGCCAATATATCAAAGCAAATAAACCAGAGGCGCAACGCAAGCCCAAGGCACAAATAGCTAAATTATCGGTAGAAGTCAGCCCGCTTCAAGCACAAGACTATGTTGCTAAAGTTAATTCTTACGGCAGCATTCAAGCTCATACCGAAGCTAACTTGATCTCTCAAGTTGCTGGCAGTATTACCTATGTAGCAGCCAACTTTCGTGAAGGAGCCTTTTTTGAAAAAGGTGAAGTACTACTAAAAATTGATGCCAGAGACTATCAGAACGCGATTACCATTGCCGAAGCAGAACTACAGACCACCCAACTGCAATTAGCAGAAGAGTCAGCCAAAGTAGAACAAGCATTGCGTGATTGGAAGCGTTTAGGCAAAGGTAAACCGGCCAATGACTTAGTATTACGTAAACCCCAACTGGCAGCCCAACAGGCGGCTTCAGCCTCGGCAAAAGCTAAGTTAACGAAAGCCAAGTTGGACTTAGAAAGGACCATTATTCGCGCGCCTTACGCCGGTAGAATCATCGACAAAAATGTAGAACTGGGCGAATACGTCAGCAGTGGAACTAAGCTGGCCAGCAGTTATGCCATTGACTACCTAGAAATACGTTTACCGTTAAGCTCACGTGAACAAAGTGTATTAAGCATTCCTGAAAACTACCGCCAACGGGACAGCTCAGAGGCTAAACCCGAGGTTCAAGTCAGTACTCAGTTTGGTAATAAGCAATTTAGCTGGCAAGCACAAATAGAGCGCAGTGAAGCGGCGTTAGACAGCAGCAGCCGACAGCTGTTTGTAGTGGCACAAATTGATGATCCTTATGGCCCAGCAAATGAAGATAAACCACCGTTAAAAATTGGCCAATTTGTTAGTGCAAGCATCACCGGCAATACCCTCAACAATGTGTTTGTAATACCCCGCAGTGCACTTTACTCAGACCAACAAGTCATTATTCTTGAAGATGGATTACTGCAACGTAAAAGCGTGGATGTGGTTTGGCAAGACCCGCAACACTTCATCATTGAAGGCGGCATTGAAAATGGGCAGGTACTGGTCACAACGCCACTGGGCAGAGTGATCAGTGGCACCCCAGCACAAGCGGTAGGAGAGTAAGCCATGCACGGAATGATTGCTTGGTTTACCCGCAACCATGTAGCGGCCAATTTACTCATGGTGCTCATTGTTGGCCTGGGTTTGTACTCGGCTAAATTTCGCTTGCCGCTTGAAGTGTTCCCAGAGTTTGAACTGGACATGGTAAACGTAAGCATCGCCTTACCGGGCTCAAGCCCAGAAGAAAGCGAAGAGAGCCTAGCAATTCGCATCGAAGAAGCGATTAGCGATATCGAGGGAGTCGAGCAAATTTCCTCAGTCTCCCAAGAAGGGGCTGCTCGCGTCAGCGCTGAAATCAATTCACGCTATGACACTCGAGATGTAATGAGCGACATTAAGTCTCGAATCGACGCCATCAATACCTTTCCCAGTGATGCCGAGCGCCCAGTCGTGAGCCTAAGTCAAAGAAAGCGCGAAACGATTACCGTTGCCATCTCTGGCGAGCTGAAACACAAAGAATTACGACTCGTAGCCGAATCTATTCGTGATGAATTGTTACAATTACCTGAGCTAACCCAAGTAGAACTCGATTCGGTTGCCCCTTATGAAATATCCATTGAGGTGTCTGAACAAAAGCTTCGTGAATACGGCTTAGAACTGAGTAAAGTAGCCGAAACCATCCGCCAAGCTTCTCTGGATTTGTCCGCTGGCTCGGTAAAAACCCAAGGTGGTGAAATACTGTTGCGCACCAAAGGACAAGCTTACATTGGTGGTGACTTTGACGATCTGGTGATTATCAGTCGAGCAGACGGTACTCGAATTAAACTGTCGGATATAGCCACAGTTGTGGACGGTTTCGAAGAAACGCCTATCGTTAATCGCTTTAATAATCAGCCTGCGGTAATGATTGAGGTTTACCGAGTGGGTGACCAAAGCGCAATTGCTATCTCAGAAGCGGTAAAACAATACATCGTCGACAAGCAAGCCTTTCTGCCCCAAGGCTTGTCACTCAACTATTGGCGTGATAGTGCCAAGATTGTTAAAGCGCGTCTCAATACCCTCAAAAATAGCGCGATCCAAGGCTGTATATTAGTGGCTTTGCTATTGGCTATTTTTCTGCGCCCAGCCATTGCGGTTTGGGTATGTATAGGTATCCCAATCAGCTTTATGGGTGGCTTATTACTGATGCCAACCCTAGATGTCACCATTAATATTATTTCCTTGTTTGCCTTTATTATGGTGCTGGGGATCTTGGTTGATGATGCGATTGTCACCGGAGAAAATATATACACCCATCTTAAGGCCGGGGAAGAGCCCCTTCACGCTGCAATTAAAGGTACTCAAGAAGTTGCGGTTCCGGTTACCTTTGGGGTATTAACCACCGTGGCCGCTTTTTTACCTTTGATGATGATTGATGGGGTTCGCGGCAAAATTTTTGCGCAAATCCCGCTGATTGTGATTCCAGTGTTGTTATTTTCTCTCGTCGAATCAAAATTGATTCTGCCGGCTCACTTAAAACACATAAAACCGGTAGATCCAAATAAACAGGGCCGTTTTAGCTATTGGCAAAACAAAATTGCAGATGGTTTCGAAAATGCCATTTTGCGCTTTTACCGCCCACTACTAAAACGGGTGTTATCTAGACGCTTACTCAGTGCCAGTGTCGCCATTAGCATTTTCATCATCATTTTATCTTTAGCAACATCAGGCTGGGTGAGGTTCATTTTCTTCCCTAGAGTACCTAGCGAAACCGCGAGAGCAAGCTTAGTGATGCCGGCAGGAACCGCTTTTAATACCACCGACAACTACATCAATCGCATGTTAGATGCGGCCTTAATCCTGCAAGACAAATATCGCGACCCTGATGGCGGTGACAGCATTATTTTAAATATCTTAGCAACCAGTGGTTCGAGTGGAGGCTCAGGTAGCGGTCAAAGTAATGTTGGCCGAGTCATATTTGAGATTGAGCCCCCAGAGTCGCGCACCGACAACGTTACTAGCAGTCAATTAGTCAAAGAATGGCGTCAATTGATCGGCGGCTTACCCGGCGCTGAAAGCCTCACCTTTCGAGCAGAAATTGGCCGCGGAGGATCGCCCTTAGATGTGCAACTAAGCAGTAACGATTTTGCCGCTATGGCACAGGTGGCTAGCTTAACCAAACAAAAGCTGGCGGAGTATCCTGCAGTGTTTGACGTTGAAGACAGCCTCGCCAATGGCAAACTTGAGTTACAGCTAAATATTAAGCCACAGGCACAAGCCTTAGGGTTGAGCCTAAACGACTTAGCACAGCAAGTACGTAGTGCTTTCTTCGGCTACCAAGTACAACGAATTCAACGCGGCAAAGAAGATGTAAAAGTGTATGTTCGTTACCCTGCCAGCGAACGGCGTTCACAGTACAATTTAAATACTATGCTAATTCGAACGCCCACCGGAGCGGAGCTTCCATTTAGTGAAGTGGCCACCATTACGCCTTCGCAAAGCCCGGCCACCATCACCCGTATTGATCGCTTACGTACGCAAAACATTCGTGCCGACGTTAATAAAGCACAGGCCAATATCGAAGTAATAAAAAGTGAGTTACAACAATGGCTAAGTGACACCTTAGTGGCTTATCCGCAGGTTAATGCCAGCTTAGAGGGCGAAGCCAAAGAGCAGCGTGATTCTTTTTCAAGCTTAGGCTTGGGTTTGATATTTGTGCTGTTTGTGATTTACGGACTATTGGCGATACCGTTTGGCTCTTACTGGCAACCTTTAGTTGTGATGTCGATTATTCCCTATGGCGCGGTGGGCGCTGTAGTCGGTCATATGATCATGGGCATGCCATTAACCATTATGAGCATGATGGGGATGCTTGCCTTAACTGGGGTTGTAGTTAACGATAGCTTGGTGTTAGTTGACTACATAAACCGCCAACGCGCTAAAGGTGTCGAATTGCTCACGGCAGTGACCAATGCTGGAGTGGCCCGCTTCAGAGCGGTGATTTTAACGTCTTTAACTACCTTTGCCGGTTTAATGCCGTTAATTTTTGAGAAAAGTACCCAAGCTCAATTTTTGATTCCTATGGCGGTATCCTTAGGCTTCGGTATTCTCTTCGCCACCATGATCACTTTATTGATAGTACCAGTGAACTATTTACTGCTAGAAGATGCGAAGCGCGGTTTACATGGATTAAAAGCGTGGTGGCGACAAGGATTTGAAAAATCAGCTAGCTAAACCCAAGGTAGATAGTGCCTCTAGGTTTAGATGAGCCTAATGAGGCAAAATGTGGATATAAAAAAGGGCTTAGGCAGCCCTTTTTTAAAACAAGATGTATGTCTGCTTAAACCACACTGGCAGAGACCATGTCTTCGGCTTGCTCTAATGCTTCCTCAACAAATAGAGTGGCATTATCTTTATTGAGGCCAACTAGCTCACATAACGGAGCCGGTAAGTTGCTGCATACCATCTCAGCACTTAAACCTGCATCAAGCGCATGATGCGCGAAAATAGCCAAACGAATTAATACCGCAGGTTGAGAAACCTCATCATAATCCATCGGGTTAAGTTGCTGTTCGATCGCATCGGTGACTAAAGGAGAGAAATTCCAACGATGGGCTAACTCACCGCCAATTTGCGCGTAGTCTAAGCCCAAGGTTTGCCTTTGCGCCGATACCCGGGTTTCGCCACTCTCAAGGCATAACTCTATTAAACCAGCCTCTTCAGGTGTGGCACTCGCGATCAGCAATTCACCAAAGTTATGCAACATACCGCAGGTAAAAGCGGTGTCAGGGTCAACCTCGGTACATTTGGCAAGGGCCTGAGACAGCAAGGCTACGTACATAGCTTGTGACCAAAACTGCTGCTGGTCGAAGCCTTTAGTTGGCATCATGCCATTTAAACCTGCGGCAACAACGATAGAGCGGACCCGCTTTAAGCCCAAACGGATAGCGGCGGCTTCTATAGAATCAATCTGCTTCACCCCTCGAAAAGCAGCCGAGTTTGCCATTTTAAGTACGTTTGCTCCCAACGACTGATCAGTGGCTAGCTTTCTTCCTAAGTGGTGAAGATCAACGCTATCATCATTTATGCTGGTTAATAATTCCTGCATGATTTGTGGCATCACCGGAAGTTTTTTAACTTGCTGGAAAAAGGCTTCCAGTTCCATGGGTAACTCTCCTAAAAATATTGTGTGAAGCAAATCTGGCTTTGGCACACAAAACGGTCAAAAATTAAGCACCACTTCACAATACGACAAGTCATGAATTAGCTTTTTGCTTAATTGACCCACACTAAAGATGTATTCGGAATAGTTTGACCTTATAGGCGCGGAAAATACAGTGACGATCGCACAAAATGACAGGAAATCTTGGCCCAGCTGTAAACCTATCACTCAAGGTTTGTCTGAACAGGTACTGAAAGAATTAATTCTAGGAGACGAAACCTTAGATTATGGTTCTTGGCTTCACTGCTTAGGCGCAGAAAAACTGGTAGACGCACAAGAATACCCAAGTACCAGTCAAGCGCATATGATCAGTGACGCACTAGCGTAAAAACTGCGTCGGCACTGCCTGCTTTAGTACCAACTCACGAAGTCTATCTAGCATAATTTGATACCAGGCAAACTGATGGTGCAGCTCTTCGGCAGTAATGCCAATGGTTCCAGCCATGAAATTTCTAGTAAAACCATATAGGTAAAGACAAACACTGGTTAAGGCTTCATCATCCCAGTTAGAGCCATTCTGCCTAAAAGAGGCTTTGGTATGCTCGATGAGAATAGAACGGTGCCAATTTTCAAGGGCTTTAAAGTCTTTGTCATGCGTAAATAACTCGTGAAAGCTTACCAACATCACTTCTGTTTCAGCTAAAGCGTTAATTTTAATCTGACCACTATTAGCATAATCAACAATGTTACCCACCGCTTGCTGAAAATTTGACTCTTCAACAACCCGTTGTACTTTTTTAAACCAACGATGAGCCAAGGCGAAAAAAATGGCTTCTTTGTTTTTAAAAAAGCGGTACAAAGAAGCAATATCAATAGCGCAACTTTGGGCGATCAGATTAGTATTAACGGCGGCTAGGCCTTGTTCCTTTATTAACACGAGAGTGTTATCTAAAATGTCTTCAACTAGTCGTCTAGTGCGCTCTTGGCTCGGTTGGTTACGCATGGCCAAATGGTCTGGGACAACATAGTTCTCCATATTTACCTCTAGAAAATTAAAATTACCTATCAAACCGTTGATTTGATAAAAATTAAATGACGCGGTCATAAAATAACACAGCATGCTTATACGCTACCTTGCCGCTGTAAACAACTCCCAGCCAAAGAGCAATGCTATAATCATCCGCTTATCGAGAAAATTAACACTCGACAATATTGTAGACTATGCAACAATATCACTATATTTGACTTTTTAGTCGAATCTAACAAATAGTTATTCACGGAGAAGACATTGGACCGCTCTGCCGAAGATTTAGTCAGCTGGTTTCGCCAGTCTGCCCCCTACATAAATGCCCACCGCGGCAAAACATTTGTTGTCATGTTAAGTGGTGAAGCGAGTAGCAGTGACAATTTCAGTAATATTATCCAAGACATTGCCCTACTAAAAACCTTAGGGGTAAAAATTGTCTTGGTTTGTGGGGCTAGGCCACAAATTGATGCCTTGCTCGCCGCTCATCAACATAGCTGCCTATTCGCCGGGGAGCAACGCATCACCGATGAACGCAGCCTAAACATCATAAAACAAGCTGTTGGCCAGATTCAAATGGATATCGAAGCCCAGCTTTCGATGGGCTTAGTTAACTCTCCTTTGCACCAAGCCCATATTAACGTCGTGCGTGGTAACTTCGTGGTTGCTCAGCCTATTGGTGTTGAAGACGGCATTGATTTTTTGCATACCGGAAAAGTAAGGCGTATCAACCATCAAAGTATTCAACGTCAGTTAGAACATGGCGAGATTGTCATGGTATCGCCGATAGGCGTATCAGTTACCGGCGAACTATTTAATATTTGTTCTGAAGACATCACTACCGAGATTGCTGTATCGCTAAAAGCAGACAAGGTTATCTATTTTTGCCCAGAGCAAGGTATTCATGATCAACATGGCCAACTGGTTAGCGAACTACTCCCCGACACCGCCAATCAGTTAATGCGCTCAGAGCAATTCTTAAGAACCACCGATAAAGACACATTGCGGTATTTAAGTGCAGCAATACAATGTAGCGACCGCGGCATAGAACGTTGTCACTTAGTCAGTTATCAGCAAGATGGTTCGTTACTTCAAGAACTGTATACTCGTGACGGCAGTGGTACGCAATTAGTTCAATATAGTTATGAACGGGTGCGGCTAGCGAGACTGGATGATATCAACGGTATTATTGAATTAATAAGACCCCTAGAAGAAGAAGGGATCTTAGTTCGTCGCTCACGAGAACTGCTGGAGATGGAGATTGAACGCTTCACCATTGTAGAACGAGATGGAATGATTATTGGCTGCGCAGCCCTTTATGCCTTCGCTGAAGAAAACATTGGTGAGCTAGCTTGTTTGGTTAGCCACCCCCAATATCGCCAAGCAAGCCGAGGCGATCGCTTGCTACAAGCCATCATCAAACGCGCTCGCCAACAAGGTTTAGGCCAGCTATTCGTTCTTACCACCAAGAGTATTCACTGGTTTAGAGAACGTGGCTTTTCACCCGCTGATTTTGAAGATTTACCCACCGAGAAACAAGCTATATATAACCTACAGCGGCGTTCTAAAATTTTGCTGATGGATATTGAGAGCTAAGAACCCCATCAAATAAGAGTGAGAACGAAGGAAGGTTAAGGCCTTCCTTTTTATTGGCAGGCATGTGGTGCAAGCGACCAACAAAAAGCCAGCTCTAGGCAGAGCTGGCAAAAAACAAACATACGCAGAAATAAACAAACACACTAAGTTAGGCACTTAGTGTGTAATACACCCAATTAGAAGTCATAACGAGCCGCGAAGTGCAACTCGTTTTCGGCATCATCGATGTTGTTAAGTTGGTAAGCCGCTACGATACGCAGTTGCTTAGTGAGGTCGTAGCGACCTTCGATGGTGTAGTAATCAACATTGTCATACTTATCGCCATCTTTTGGATCAAGCTCTGATTTGTTCCACATGACTTGGGCACGGAAGGCCTTGGTGAACTTGTAACCCGCCACTAATTCATATCCGGTGTAATCACCTTGTTTATCAGCAGAGTGTTGCTTGAAAGCTTTGTTGTTAGTACCCGTTGAGTAGTTCGCTGCCGCGTAAACACCGTTTGCATCGTAGTTAACGCCAACTAAGGCCATTTTGCTATCGTCAATACCGTCAGCATTACTCGCCATGTTGTAACCAGCACCGAGACCTAAACCGAAGTCAAAAGTGTAAGCCAAGGCCAAGCCATAAGCCGAGTTATCTTGGCTGGCGCCAGTCTCGTCTTTCTGATTATCGTTAAACTTGTAAGAAGCATGAATATCAAAACCACTGAATTCGCCCGCGTACTTTAATACGTTATCTGAACGACCAATGCCTTCTTCACGGCTAGAGCTAATGCCAATCGCTGAGTTGCCGTAAGGGTTAACATAACTTGAGTCTGTCCAATCAGCGATTAACTCTAAAGCGCCGTAGTTACGACCAAAAGTGACCTGGCCAAAGTCGCCGCCAAACCCAGCATAAGCTAAGCGCGCCTTAGTGGCAGAGGTATTATCACCTTCACCGTTATTCTCCATTTGCAGCTCATAACGGGCTAAAGCGTAATTTGACTCACCGAAGTTAGATTTAGCTTTAGCGCCAAAACGAACATATTGATCTGCACCAAAATTATCTGACTTACCAGCGTCATCACCCGCAGTATAACCCGCATAAACACGACCATATAAATCAACAGCGTGTTTTTCGTCTTGATATACTTTAGCGGCTTGAACCGAACCGGAGGCGGTAGCAACCGCTAGCGCAATAAGAGTAAGCTTTTTCATTTGAATCCCTAAAAAATGTGAACTACATCAACTAAATAAGTTGAGCAAATTCTAGGGACGAAAAATGACAGTTAGGTGACTGAATCATTAAAGATTAATGACAAAGGAACTTTATGAAAATCACCATAAACACATAATTAATAAGCATTTTACTTTTTCATAAGTTAATCAATAACAACTTAAAAAAGAATAAAGATGCATTATAAACAGAGGCTAAAAGCGGTAGTTTAAACCCAAATTCAAACCCAGTTGCGACCAGTAACTGCCTGTAAATGTGACTTCACAACCGGGACCACATTGGATCTTGGTGCCTTCGTTGACAAAGGTGCTATAAAGACGCCCCTCCAGTTTTAAATCTAGGTTTTTGCTTAGATGATAAAAATACCCCCCACCAATACTAATAGAGAAACGTTGCTTATCGCTGCCAGGGCTTGCCGCAAAGTGTGTCATTCCGGCCCCACCGCTAGCGAAGGTCTCAAAGTTTTCATAATGCCAACGACGAGAAGCCGTTAGGTGGGCATAAACAACATCAACATCGGTTGACTGCTGATCGTCCATCTCGGTGTTTTGCCACGACACTAAAGCGCCAACGTAATTATCGAAGCTTTCTCGTTTACGAGTTTCGCCAGAATTAGTAGCAAAATCGAAGGCAGCCATATAGGAAGGAGATGAACGGACGGAATAGGTTTGTTCAGTATTTAGGTCATCCATTTCGCCACCAAAGGTGTAGCCGGCTCCCACACTCACATCTGCTAATGCGGGTAACGATACCAATAAACCGAGAAACAAAAATCCTTTTTTAAGCATAAGTCACCTCCAGTAGACACGGTATCAGTGTCTACTATTCAGTAACTTATGCCAAGTCTAAATAAGCTTAACTTGGAATAACCTAAGCCTCACTCACCTAACAGTCGCGCGTTTTTCAATAATCCCAGTAGCCGCTATATGGCTTTAAACTGATTGGTGATTACATCATAGTGGTAACCAATGGTTTCTAGCCGGCGAGACAATGAGCGCTCTTCAAAACCGAATGTTAGCGCCAAATCTTCTAGACTGTCGCATTCTAGGCGTAGCTTTTCATTGACGATCCCCAAAATAATGCTGGGCTCTAAATTAAGTAAATAACTCGCATCCATCATCCGCTCCTCATGTAAATGGTCACACCATCTCATTTCAGCTTAGTTAAGATTTTTCGATTAATGGAATTATTTTAGGCTGATAGCTCAGTGCTTATTTGTATTGTTTAGTTTACTAGAAACAGCAAAGCCAGACCGGAGCCTGGCTTTGTTGTTAACAAAAGAGAGTACTTAGATATCGAACTGTTCGCGCATTAGGGCTTCATATTCGGTGCATCCACCTACGTGCGCTTCATCGACAAAAATTTGCGGTACCGTTTCCACTGGCTTGCCTACGGTTTTTTCTAAGTCAGCTTTAGAAATACCCTCAGCATGAATATCCACATAACGGTAGTTATAATCTTCATGGGCGGCACTCAATTGCTCTGCAATTTGCTTAGCACGAACACAATATGGGCAACCAGGACGACCAAAAATTACTGCAAACATTATTACACTCCAAGGGAATTAAACTGGTTCTACTATAACGGCTAATTAAAAAATTAAAAATCGAATATGTCGTTACTTGTAATAGGCGCTACCTATCAAAGTAAGCTGAATCACTTCAGAAATAACTAATCTGCTCGTGAATCTGATAGCAAGGCTAATAGCTCATGGCGAAACGAATCGATAAATCGACGGCGCATACTGGCAGATACTCCCGGCGCTACGCAATTGAGAGTGATAGACAATTGATCGTTAACCGTTTGCGCCCCCAGCCAAAAGATAGAACCAACCACATGCTGCGCGGCGGTAAAATAATAGTGTCGCAGCGTTAGGTCGCCCTCAGTCAAGTTAAATAGATGACTGATATTACCCAAATTGGATAGATGAATGGCATTAAAACGCCCTTGGCATTGAGCAAAATCATCGCCTAAGCGGCGCGGTGGTTGTGCCTTCCACCAATCATCATTGCAACTCGCAAGGTGAAGCCCTGAAGCCACTTTTTGTTGATAGCCCGCTTTCACTTTAGCGGCCCGTTGCCAAACGTTATCAGATAAATCAGCGTCAACCGTAAATGAAAACATCGAGACGAAGCAGGCGAGCTCTTGCTCAGTAACAGGGGGCTCAACCAGTGGGCGAACATTAGCATTACCACCGGCACTAAGGTGACTGGGTGGGTATTCAGCTAAAGCCAAAGCAACCCCCAAAGCCACGCTGTACAGCACAATATTTAGGCTAAACCCACGCTGACGACAAAGCACCAATAATTGCTGAGTTTGCCGCTGAGAAAAATAGCACAACTCTAGACAGTTTATGGCCTCGACCAGCGGTTCTGATTCAAGGGGTGCATTTAACCATGCCAACGCATCTTTAGTACTAATTGGCACGCAAAAAGGACTATCATCAACGGAGAAATCAGGTGGATTAAGGCTTGCGTGTAAGCCTTCTCTGATAGCAAACCTGCTCGGCGACGCGCAAACATCTTGCTTTAACTGGTTATATCGCTGGATCCATTCCCCTAGCAAAGCAGCCGCAGACAAGCCATCGCAAATACTGTGATGAATGCTAATGATTAACGCAGATTGTTCAGCGCCATTTAACACACTAACCCGCCAAAGAGCCCCACCAAGCTTTAGTGGGGTATTACACTGAAGCTGCATTATTTCGCCCAGCTGCTGCTCAAACTCAGCGGGCTTAATATCTGCCTCTAATACTTCTACCAAAGGCTCACCACTCGCTTCAATCCAGTTCCATTGCAGTGCCGTTTTACTTAGGCTTACATTGAGTAAGGGGTGACGTTGCTGTAATAAACCTTGGATCTGGGGAATAAGGCCAGTATCTATCTTTCCCTTAATGCTGGCGGCATTAACCACCAACATCGCTCCGCTGACAGTGAATTCAGCAAACAGACTTTCGGTAACCCCCAGTGGACGATACATTTTGTGCACTCCATAACTGCGCAATACAGCGGCTAACCTACAACAAAAACAATGCCCTTATCATTGCATAGAATACACTTTCACTTTTAGCGCTTGGATCACTATGTTTAGTGCTAATCCTATCCCCATCAGCATAAATATGATCGCCATCGCGCTAGGGCTAGGCTCCAATAATGTAGTCAGGCCTGCAATTGCCAGTGCCGTTAAGGTCATTTGCGTGGTGCCGCTTAAAGCTGAAACCGTGCCAGCTTGAGCTGAAAAATAACGAAATAAACCAGACTGAGAAACAGGGTAGATCGCACCGACACTGACACTAATAAGCACCATGGCCAACATCACCATCGCTAAGGACTGACCCCAATTAAGCAATATCAAACTAGATATTATCGGTAAACACCCCGCCAGCATCAGTAGTTGTTGCTCGGGTAAACTTTCACCAAAACGCCGAGTAAATGCACTACCGAGTGCTAAACCAGCAGCCGGAATAATCATAATGAGGCCAAAATCATCGGCGCTCAAACCAAAACCACGCTGTAGAATAAAAGGAGCGCTAGTAATCATATACATTAAGCCAATACTGGCTATCCAAGCAAAACTAGCATAACGAATAAAATTGCCATCGATCGCCAGATTCATGTAGCGAGTAATCACCCGCTTGGCTTGTAAAGCTTGGCCCGGTTCAGTTTGCGTTTCAGGCAATAGTTTAGCCGCCACGATCATCAGGCCAGCGGCTGCAACACCAATGATAATAAATAGATAATGCCAGCCCCAATAGGCTGTAATTATCCCGCCGATCACCGGACCCAAGATGGGTACCACAGAGGCCGCCATGCCCAACCAAGCAAATCCATGCCTTAAGTGGGAGCCTCGGTAACTATCACTGAGCAAACAACGCGCTAGAATTTGATTACTACCAGCACCTAGACCTTGGATAACGACCCCCGTTAAAAGGATATTTAGGTTATTAAAACCTAAAAAAGTCACTACGTTACCGACTAAAAAAATGCTTTGTCCTAGCCAAAATACCCTACGCCGCCCATAACTATCCGCTAGAGGGCCATAGAACAACTGTGATACCCCTAGGCCAAGGATAAAGCCAACGATAAGCTGCTGAACCAAATGTTCATCCACGCTAAAGTGCAGCGCCATTTCGGGCAGTGCAGGGGTGAGTAAACCATTGGTTATTTGCGAACAGGCAATGAAGGCGATTGAGAAAAACAATGGAATGCGCGAATCAGTCACTCATAACCTCCAAAAGGGAAACGGGCTGTATTGTAAATTAATCACAAAAGAAGATAATCATTCATCAAAGACACGCTTTATTTCCCAACAGGAAACAATCTTAAGGAATACCCATATGGATTGGCTAAACGCAGTTCAAACCTATGTGGCGGTGGTAGACAGTAATAGCTTTGTACAAGCAGCGACACATTTGGATATCACCACCTCAGCTTGCAGTAAACGAATCTCCTGGCTAGAGTCGCAACTACATTGTCAATTGTTATTGCGCACGACTCGGCGGATCCGCACCACCGAGCAAGGCCAGCAGTTCTATTTACAAAGCCGAGATTGGCTCAGTCAGTTTGCTAGCATGCGCCAACAACTAAGCCCTTCCATTCAAGGTTTAAGCGGAAGTCTAAGTATTGGCGCGCCAGCAGTATCAGGTAGCTTGTTTGTAACGCCACTGATTGCGTCTTTTCTACCTAAGCATCCTCATTTAAGAGTTGAACTGCATGAAGTAGACCCTGGAGTCATCCCCGACCTATCTTTAGATATTGTAATAAGTCGCCAAATCGATAATTTTGATAGCACCAGCTATCGAATGCTGCATTTGTTTGATTACGCGGTTAAGTGTTTCGCCAGCCCTCAATTTTTAGCCAGTCATGGGCCTGTGCAAAACGCAAAACAACTAAAGAACTTGCCATTACTGTTAGTGCAAGGACAAATAAAAGCTGGCGGGGTTAAATTTAATGAGGGGACCGTGCTCAACCAAGCATCTCGTTTTATTACTCACGATCCGCTGGCTGCGATTCAAGCAGCCGTTCACCACATGGGGGTGGTATTAGTCTCTGAGGATTTAGTTCAGCAACAACTATTAGACGGGAAATTAATAGAAGTAGTGCCGGGGCTATTATCAGAGCAACGCAGCGTATGTGCTTATTATCCGGCGCAACGTTTTGAAAACCCCAACCTCAGCGCATTTTTGACACATCTTCGACAACAGATTTAGGTATAAAAAAACCGCTAACCAAGTGGCTAGCGGTTTGTGATGTAACAAGCGTAAATTAAGTCGCGAGTTATTAAAGGCAACTACAGAGGTAGTTTACTCGGCCGCTTCAACATCTGATTCACATTCTTTTGCTTCAATTTCTTCATTGATAGGTAGGCGTACAAAAAAACCTTTACCTGTGGCAAAACAGCGCATCGTTTGCTTTTGTTCTTGTTCCATTTGGATAGTTCTCCTAAGTTGTTGCAAGTATAAAAAAGTTCGATTTTTTCGTTTTTCTTCGTCATAGCCACTTGCGTAAGTAAGGCTAGCTAGTGAATAAAAATTGCACAAGCCATTATCGGCGAAAAGTACTTTTAGCTGATAATTTCTTGATCTAGCTCAGTCTTGCGGGGAGTAATTTATAGGCTTTTTGCCAAAATGTGAAGTACTAATTTACTACTTTGGAGGCAGCCCCTAAAAACCAATAAAAAAATAACCTTAAAAAACAAAGGCTTAACAAATACCAAAAACTTACTTTTATTAGATATAGCCAAGTATTCTAGCGCTGTGTTGCTTGGGAATTTGCCATTGAATACGCTAAAAATAACCCAGAAAATAAAAACTATTGAATCAACTACTTAGCGTAGCGCTTTAGACCATTGTCTATACACGCATAAATATTCAATTAAACCATTAAAAATAAATGAGTCATTATGAGATTGCAGCTACAGCCCTTTACTGATAAGGCTTAGCGCTTTTTCATCTTAGTAATGTCTAGTAGAACCCATAGACCAACAATAACTGCTGATACGGTGACACCATACTCAAGGTAAATGTGGATATATCCTAATAAGAAGCTAACAAACGGGAGAGCGAAAACCAGTAAAAAGGCCAACAACAAATAGCCCACAATGATTCCTTATGAAGTTTTTGGCTATTATACCTAGGGTACAGCAAACGAAACAGCTTATTCGAAATAAGATTTCAACTGTAATTGCACGTGACCGTCTTTCCAAACAGTGGTATCTAAATGTGTTTTGCAAATTGCACATAAAAATTTGGTAGGTACCGTTAAATGACCAGACAGTCGGTTCCCTTTCACTTTGAACATTAAGTTCTTCTGCGCTTGCCAGTTCACCCCACCACGCCAACTTGAGCGCCATTGAGGTACTTGCTGATATTGTAGAAAAGCACTGTTGTTATTAAGGTTTGAAGTTGAAATATCGGAGTCTGTAGGCGAGTGGCTAGGTGCTAGCTCTTGATCTTGTAACCAATTAATATCACTAAATAATTGCTTAGCCGCTTGAGGCTGTCGCAACTCATTATCTACACTAAATTCCAACTTTAGGGCTGGCTTTGCTTGCACACTACTCACCCCAAATAACATGGCAACGATTAATGATAAATAAATCCCCATAACAAGCTCCTCACTCGTCGATTATGCATCAGGCTACTTCCCCTTACTTAGCTGATAGTGAACCAACGAAATATGCGAATTAGGCATATACCTAATATAAAGAGTAGTAGATACTCTTACTTGTAGCTATTTACGTGCCAGATCTTGAACAAGCATTCGCACCCTTACATTTCACTAACCAAAACACACATCGAACTAACCTATCACACCAATAATCTTTACAAATTGGTTTGACCATTAGAAATAAGCGATACTTTTTCCCAAAGTTACTTGACTGTTAGGCCGTAGTTATCTTTCATATCACACCAAATGCATAAAGTTGGCTTTAGATGTCTGGCTAACATTTATGTAATAAACAGAAAGTGTTGTCTAAATAGCAACTCAACATAACCACCATTAGCAGGAACACACTATGCAAATCGGAATACCTAAGGAGATCTTCGATAAGGAGAGCCGGGTAGCCGCCACCCCAAAAACCGTAGAGCAGCTCTTAAAAATGGGCTTCTCTGTGGCAGTGGAAAGCGGTGCAGGAACAGCAGCCAGCTTTAATGACGAAGCTTACGTTGAAGCAGGCGCTGAAATCGTCACTAAAGAGCAAGCTTTTCAAGCTGACCTCATCTTTAAAGTTAATGCCCCTCTTGATGGCAGCAACGATACCACTGACGAACTCGCTCTAATAAAAGAAGGTGCTACAGTAGCCAGTTTTGCATGGCCCGCGCAAAATCCTGAACTACTTGAAAAGTTCAAAGCCGCTAAAATCAACCTACTCGCCATGGACATGGTGCCACGTATATCTCGCGCTCAATCGCTGGATGCGCGTAGCTCATTAGCCAACGTAGACGGTTACCGTGCAGTTATCGAGGCCGCTAATCACTTTGGTCGTTTCTTTACCGGTCAAATTACCGCCGCAGGTAAAGTCCCCCCCGCAAAAGTACTTATTATTGGTGCTGGTGTAGCAGGTTTAGCCGCCTTGGGTACCGCCGGCAGCCTTGGCGCAATTGTTCGCGCCTTTGATACTCGCCCAGAAGTAAAAGAACAAATTAACTCTATGGGTGCTGAGTTCCTTGAGCTTGAATACGAAGAAGAAGACACCGGCAGCGGTGATGGTTACGCCAAAGAAATGAGCGCAGCCTTCATTGAAGCTGAAATGGCCTTGTTCCGCGAGCAAGCGAAAGAAGTAGACATCATCATTACTACCGCGTTAATTCCTGGTCGCCCAGCGCCTAAGCTGATTTTGGCTGACATGGTTGAATTAATGAAGCCTGGTAGTGTGATTGTCGATTTGGCTGCCGCCACTGGCGGTAACTGTGAATTAACCGAGCCCGGTGAAATTGCAGTAAAACACGGCGTAACCATTATTGGTTTAACCGACATCTCTCGTCGTTTGCCAGCGCAAGCGAGCCAACTTTACGGCACTAACTTAGTTAACTTACTGAAGTTACTATGCCCAGAGAAAAACGGCGAAATCGACATCAACTTCGAAGACGAAGTATTGCGTGGCGTCGCCTCGGTGAAAGACGGTGAAATCACCTTCCCACCACCTGCTATTCAAGTAAGCGCCCAACCGAAAGTTGAAGCGCCTGCTGCGGCACCCGAAGTGGTGGTAGAAGACAAGCCGAAGAAACCATGGGTAAAACCATTAATTGCGGCAGCGGGTTTAGCCGCTTTTGCTTGGGTCGCCGATGCTGCACCGAGTGACTTCTTACAACACTTCACCGTATTTATGTTGGCCTGTGTTGTAGGTTACTACGTGGTATGGAACGTCAGTCATTCGCTACATACTCCGTTAATGAGCGTCACCAACGCCATTAGTGGCATCATTATTGTGGGTGCCTTAGTACAAATGAAAGCCGACACCTCCTGGGTAGTATTACTGCTTTCAGGGATTGCCGTGCTTATCGCCACCATCAATATAGCCGGTGGTTTTACTGTGACTCAGCGGATGCTGAAGATGTTCCGCAAAGACAACTAGGAGAAATAGTCACATGTCTCAAGGTATTGTATCAGCAGCCTATTTAGTGGCTGCGCTATTGTTTATTTTTAGCCTCGCAGGCTTAAGTAAACAAGAAACCGCTCAACGCGGAAACATATTTGGCATTATTGGTATGGCCATTGCGGTCATCGCAACGCTCGCTAGCACTCAAGTAACGGGTGGTAGCTGGATCATCACCCTAGCGATGGCTATTGGTGCAGCCATTGGTATTCGCCTAGCGCTTAAAGTTGAAATGACCGAGATGCCTGAACTAGTTGCTGTTCTACACAGCTTCGTAGGTATGGCAGCGGTACTAGTCGGTTTCTCTAGCGCTATCGACCACAGCTCGTTAATGGATGCGGTGACCGGTCTTATCGACCCAGTCGCTAAAAACATTCATGACGTTGAAGTATTCTTAGGTATTTTCATTGGAGCGGTCACCTTCACCGGTTCAGTTGTCGCCTTTGGTAAGCTTCGTGGCATCATCAGCAGTGCCCCTAAAGCGCTCCCAGGAGCTCACTGGCTAAACTTAGCCATGATTGTGGTATCTATCTACTTAGGCAGCATGTACATGGACAGCGGCTCTATGTGGCCACTGATCTTTATGACGCTAATTGCCTTTGTATTTGGTTACAACCTCGTGTCGGCCATTGGTGGCGCAGATATGCCTGTAGTGGTATCTATGCTTAACTCATACTCTGGTTGGGCAGCAGCAGCGGCTGGTTTCATGCTAGGCAACGATTTACTTATCGTTACCGGTGCACTAGTAGGTAGCTCAGGGGCGATTCTGTCTTACATTATGTGTAAAGCCATGAACCGCTCATTCATCAGCGTAATCTTAGGTGGTTTTGGCGCAGAAGGTGGCACAGTTGTCGCCAGCGATGTTGACCAAGGTGAACACACTGAAGTACAAGCTGAAGACGTAGCCGAAATGCTAAAAGACGCAAACGAAGTCATTATTGCCCCAGGTTACGGTATGGCGGTTGCGCAAGCCCAATACCCGGTGGCAGAAATTACGCAGAAGTTACGTGATAAAGGCATTAAGGTTCGCTTTGCGATTCACCCTGTTGCCGGCCGTTTACCTGGCCACATGAACGTGCTGTTAGCCGAAGCCAAAGTTCCTTACGATATCGTAATGGAAATGGACGAAATTAACGAAGACTTCGCGTCTACCGACGTAGTGCTAGTCATTGGCGCCAACGACACGGTTAACCCTGCGGCTAAAGAGCCAGGCAGCCCAATTGCCGGTATGCCAGTGCTTGAAGTATGGGATGCGAAGAAGGTGGTGGTGTTTAAACGTTCAATGGCGACGGGTTATGCTGGTGTTCAAAACCCATTATTCTTTAAAGAGAATACTGACATGTTGTTTGGTGATGCTAAAGAAACGGTTCAGAAGATCCTTTCTCATATCTAAGCAGATAGCTTGTTAAATATGAAAGCCGCTCCTAGAGCGGCTTTTTTGTGTGAGGATTGAAGTTATTCTCTATACTGCGCTACAACTCTATCCGCATCTTTCTCCGCAGCCCCAGACGCTAACAATACCTCTTTATGTTTGGCTAAAGTACCGTAAGGAGTAATAGGTTTAACTATCTTTTCGTCTGTTTTTGATAACCTAGAAAACCAAGATTTCCAGAATAGAATGTACAGACCGGACAATATTATCGCTGATATAAAAGGACCCAGTATTGGTCCCCAGCCAAAAAACACATTTAAAAACCATTCAAAAGGAGCTGGAACTCCCCAGTCACAGCTCACAACAGTGTTCTGTCGTTTACTCAAAATAAAACTACTGCAGATCGGGTTAAATACCTCAAGCACCAGCCACGATATAACCTGGTAACACAATAAGTAACCGATAAAAGAAACTATCGGGTGCTCATCAATAAACCGACTAAACCTTTTCATGATTCAACACATTATGACTTCTATTGGGAATTACTTACTGGTTATAACAAAGATTGAAATCGAACGCTGTTAGAGAACGGGTTTATGAAGGATTAACTATACCTTTAAGCCCGATTTCGCCCTGACGGCGACTCCATTTTTCTTTGAACAGCCAAAGAAAAGTAGAGGAAAAAGAAAGGCTGCCCCAACATCATCTTCTTCCTCCGTTGCTCACTCACTGCGGCGTCAAAACAACTCGCTACGCTCAAACAGGTTTTGCCTTTATCCGCCGCTCGCTTGCGCTACTCGGCGATGATGAGGGGAGTGAAGTTCAAGAGCCTACACTGACTGCTCTGTGCCCCATCATTCCCGCTGAGTATCGCAGTAAATCAGCGAATAAGCCGAGGACTGTTTGAGCGAAGCGAGTTTCCGTAGGCGCGTTGATTTATGAGAAACGCAAGATTCAAGGGAATGCGGGGTGGCCTTTCTTTTGTGTCCTTTTCTTTGGCCAAGCAAAGAAAAGGACATCGCCAGCAAGGCGAAATCATTATGAACAACAAACACTGGCGTAAAGTGGAGCAACAAGGTCAGCAACTCTCGCGATTACATTCTCAAACATTTAAGCCCTAGCGCTAGCTTTACTTGCAGATTTCGCCCTGACGGCGACTCCATTTTTCTTTGAACAGCCAAAGAAAAGTAGAGGAAAAAGAAAGGCTGCCCCAGCATCATCTTCTTCCTCCATTGCGCACTCACTGCGGCGTCAAAACAACTCGCTACGCTCAAACAGGTTTTGCCTTTATCCGCCGCTCGCTTGCGCTACTCGGCGATGATGAGGGGATACCAAGATCAAGAGCCCACGTTATTAGTTAAATTACTAATTCACCACTCCTACTCTTTGCTCTTTGCTCTTTGCTCTTTGCTCTTTGCTCTTTGCTCTTTGCTCTTTAGGACCATCACCTCCGCCGAGTAGCGGAGTAAACAAGGGATTAAACCGAGGACTGTTTGAGCAAAGCGAGTTTCCGAAGGTACCCTTGCTTACGAGCAACGGAGGATTTAAGGAGGTGCGGGCGGCCTTTCTTTTGTACACTTTTCTTTGGCCGCGCAAAGAAAAGTGTATCGCCGGCAAGGCGAAACCTGAACCAACACCAAGCATTGGTTCAAATGAAGCTAATAAAAAATCAAGCTCGCAGCTCTGCTTTCAAAACACCATCACCTCCGCTGAGTATCGCTGTAAATAAGCGAATAAGCCGAGGACTGTTTAAGCGTAGCGAGTTTCCGTAGGCGCGTTGATTTATGAGAAACGCAAGATTCAAAGGAATGCCGGGTGGCCTTTCTTTTGCTACTAAGCTTTGCCCAGCGAAGCTTAGGACATCGTCGTCAAGACGAAACCAAATCCAACAACACATTCCAGCACTGGTGAGTTATTAATACTGCTAACAAGCGTAATTACCCTCTTAGGAGTGATACTGAGAGCAACCCGCTACCACGCAAGCAAAACCGTAAACAACATGCTAAACCCACAAAAAAGCCGCTTTATCAGCGGCTCATAATCCCAAAAGTAACAACCTACCCTTTGGCTTCTTTTAGCTTCTTCGCTAATTCACGGCGTTCTTTCGACAAGTCAGCATTTTTGATGGTGTACTCGTCAACACGATCTTCGTAGTCGGCACGCATGTTCTCGATAATCGCTTTAACATCGCTAACACTCATGCCTTCTTGAATGTAGTTACCTAAGTTATCCAGTAACTCTACACGCTTTCGGTTATCACGAATTTTTTTATCTACATCGACCATTTCACGTTTTAGCTTATTGCGTCTGCGACTCATAGAAACAAACTCCAATACCTTAGATACATTACTCGCAGTTTGATTTTCCATTACTTCTCCTAAGTGGTGATAATTCATAAAGGCACACTTGTGATCAACTTACTCGCTTAAGTTTTTTCGGCAATAAAATTTTATAAAAAATGCTATATCTCCGAACATAGATCAAACGGCGCGATAGTTAGAGCCTAGCTTAAAACAAAAAAGCCGCTAAATTAGCGACTCTTTCTGATGCATTTTTGCTTACCACATCAAATCATCGGGGATTTGATAGTCAGCGTAGGGATCATCTTCATCAATCACATCTTGGCTGGGGTCATTCACCAATACCACCACGCTTTCATCTCTTTGGGCGATTTTCTCGGCGACAATGCTCGGAACCACTTCATAAGCTTCACCGAGAGTAACAATGGCTAAACGACCATTACTCAATTGCTTGCGTAGCTCTTCTGTAACATAAACCTTTTTAATTAAGCCTTCATGGGTGAAATTATAAGACTCTTGGCCACGAGAACGGTCTAGCTTATTCATTTCAATAAGCTGTTTAATTTGTGCGGCAACGGCTTTTTTCGCTTTTTCAGCATTTTGCTGCTGAGCTAACTCGGCGTCACGTTGTTGTTGCTCAGTGCGAGCTTGCTCAGCGGCGGCTTTCACTTCTTTGGCTAAAGTTCGTGATTTTTTGTTAGTTTTGCCGACTTTTTTCGCTTTTTTCTTATCAACTAAACCAGCTTTAAGCATCTGCTCTTGCAGGGATAACTTGGCCATGGGAAATGCACACCTTTCAATCTATTAGTGAGTAGTAAAGAATCGTTTAGCGTATCTGCTAGTGGCGTAGATGATACGCCAAGCAACGCAAAATTTGAACCGTTAGCACCACCACTGGCCCTTATTCTGCTTCTGGAGCCAAAGTAAGAGACACAGCCTGATCCTGGGGGTAAGTCGATAAGTCAATATCGCTGCCATTTAGCTTCAAACTAAAGCCGTGAACTTCTGAAAAGTATAACGATGCGGGGTGCACCACTTGCCAAGTACGTAAATCGCCCATGCCTAGCCAGCCATCAAATACCACTTTATCACGGCCATCAATCAGTAGTAATTCGGCTCGGTCGTTAGCTTCAATTTCTACTTCAATCACTTGGTCTGGCCGTAAGCTTTGAGGCTGCCATTGCTCGCTGGGGGCAACCCAGTAGTAAGTTCTGGCACCTTGCCAACGGTGAGGCAATTGCGCTGGAGGTCGAATCGGTAAGATAGGTCTCACAGGGCGCTCAATAGGGTGACTTGGAATGGGTCGCTCTATTGGTTGCTCAGGTCTGTGGATAATTGCCGGCTGGGCAGTTTGCTCTGCCATACTCACGCCAACCAAACTAATCACTAACTGTATGGCTAGAGCAACCTGACCCCAAAATCTCCGCATGTCTTCGTCCTAGAATAGCTTAAACCCTTGATGACTAATAATAGCCGAAAAATTCATATATACTGCTAGTACATGATCATACTTACAGTAGTTTAAGTGGAATTAAGCAGCTTAGCGATCACCGCACTAAAAGGTGTTGGTGACAAACTTGCCGAAAAGCTCCATCGTTTACAGATTTTTACTGTAGGCGATTTACTGCTGCACTTGCCGCTTCGCTATGAAGACCGCACCCGCATTTGGCCCATCAACGACTTGCTACATGGTGCCCATGTTTCAGTGCATGGCGAAATCAGCAAAGTTGAACTCATTCATGCTCGCAGGCGCATGCTTACTTGCCGCATTAACGATGGTAGCGGCAGTATTACTCTGCGTTTTTTCAACTTTAACAACGGCCAAAAAGCCGCCATGCAACAAGGCTTATGGATGCGCTGTTTTGGCGAGGCAAAACGAGGCAAGCACGGCTGGGAAATGATCCACCCAGAATACAGCATTGTGAGTGATGCGGGCGCGCCGCTGATGGATGAAAAGCTAACGCCGGTGTACCCTACTACCGAAGGCTTAAAGCAACTCAACTTACGTAAGTTAAGCGAGCAAGCTTTTAAGCTATTAGAGCAATATCCGCTTATCGATTGGCTACCGCCAGCGCTGCGCCCCCATGGCTTAAACCTTAATCAAGCCTTGATGCAACTGCACCGCCCCGAACCTGATACCGAGTTAAGTTTACTAGAAGAAGGTAAACACCCTGCTCAACAACGCTTAGTCATTGAAGAATTAGCCGCCCATCAACTAAGCATGTTAAAACTTCGTCAAGAGCAGCAACGCCAAGCAGCTATAGCCTTACCTTTGGCCAGTGAACTAGAACGTCAGTTTTTAGCACTGTTACCCTTTAAACCCACTAATGCACAGCAGCGAGTAATCGCAGAGATTAAAACCGACACTCAGCAACCTCATGCAATGATGCGTTTGGTTCAGGGTGATGTGGGCAGTGGTAAAACCTTGGTTGCCGCCATGGCCGCAGTGCAAGCTTTAGCCAATGGTTATCAAGTTGCTTTGATGGCACCCACCGAAATATTAGCCGAGCAGCATGCGCTAACCTTCGCCGGTTGGTTCGAGCCTTTAGGCATTAAAGTAGACTGGCTTGCTGGCAAACAAAAAGGCAAAGCCCGTAGTGAAGCCATGGCCAGAATTGCCAGCGGTGAAGCACAAATGATCCTAGGCACTCATGCCATCTTTCAAGAACAAGTACAGTTTGCCAAGCTGGCTTTGGTCATCATTGACGAACAGCACCGTTTTGGGGTGCACCAACGTATGGCTTTGCGTGAAAAAGGCGCAGCAATAGATGGCAGCAATACGCTGCCACACCAGTTGATAATGACGGCCACCCCTATTCCACGAACCTTAGCCATGACCGCTTATGCCGACTTAGAGCTGTCGATTATTGATGAGCTGCCACCTGGGCGAACACCGATTAAAACGGTAGCCCTGCCTGATACCCGTCGCGAGCAAGTCATTGAACGGGTCTACCAAGCGTGCCATAACGACGGCCGCCAAGCCTATTGGGTATGCACCCTAATTGAAGAATCGGAAGTATTGCAGTGCCAAGCCGCCGAAGATACCGCTGATACTCTGCAAAAGCAGCTGCCCGATTTACGTATTGGTTTAGTGCATGGGCGAATGAAGCCCCAAGAAAAACAGTGGGTCATGGAGCAGTTTAAGACTCATCAATTGGATTTACTGGTGGCCACTACCGTGATTGAAGTCGGCGTAGATGTACCCAATTCCAGCCTGATGATTATCGAAAACCCTGAGCGCTTAGGTTTAGCTCAATTACACCAGCTGCGTGGCCGGGTGGGCCGCGGCCAAGTAGAAAGCCACTGTGTATTGATGTATCACAGCCCTTTATCAAAAACGGCGAGTTCGCGCTTAAGCGTATTACGCGACAGTACCGATGGTTTTGTGATTGCTCAACGCGATATGGAAATTCGTGGCCCCGGAGAATTATTAGGCACTAAGCAAACCGGTTTAGCCGAATTTAAGATTGCCGACCTAGTGCGAGACCAAGTATTGATTGGAGAAGCGCAAGCGCTGGCTAAACAATTGTTACAGCAAACACCTGCCAGCGTAGCGCCCCTAATTGAACGTTGGCTTGCTGGTCGAGAGCAATTTGCACAGGCTTAAAAACGCCTAAGCAAGGCTGCAGCTTTCATCGCGGCAGTGCTCAAGCAAAATTGTTTGTAGCCACATATACAAGGGGTTTTGTCTATTTCGATAATGAAATACATAACCAGCATCATACTTAAGCGCCAAGTCGACAAAGTCATCACTTAATGCTAAACGCCTAATACCGGGAATATCCTCCGCAGGGTAAAAAGTAACGCAGGGATAAATAAGGTCACTAACGCGAAGAACATCTAAAATAGAACCCGGTAATTCCGAGCGAAAACCCACGCTGATATCTACATGATGACTTGCCAAGAACTTTTCAGCCTCACTACGCGCAGCGCTCCAACCCGGTACGTGGATTAATGCCGTAGGGTAAGTGGCAAAATCTTGAGGGGATACCGGATGATTACCAATCGGGTGACCCTCTCTAGCATATATGTAAACCGGTTGACGCCACACCCGCCGCTGTACTAACTCTTTAGAGCCCTCTACAGGCAGTAAACACAGGCCAAAGTCGATTTGCCCTCGTTGGATCAATTCGCAGGTATCTGAGCCCCAAGTGGTCACTTGTAAGCGCAAGTCGGGCGCGTATTGCTGCAACACCACAAACAAACGCTTAGCCACAGAGGCTAGCAACATCGGGTGCATTGCCACTTTTAATAGGCCTTCTAAGTCAGCTGGATTAAAATCATTATGATGATCAACAACATTTGCGAGTTCAGACAAAATGCTCGGTACACTCAGCGATAGTTGCTCTGCCTTTGGGGTGGCAATTAAACCGTGTTGGGCGCGCACAAACAGTTCATCACCAAAATGCTCACGCAGTTTTTGTAATGAGCGGCTTATCGCTGGCTGGCTGACACTCATTCGTTCTGCGGTGCGCCGAGTATTTAGCTCTTGGGCCAATACCACAAATACTTTAAGTAGATTTAGATCGAGCGTTGCAAATGAACTGCTAGTCATTGGGTCCTCTCTCTGCTTTACGCTACTTTAATCGCAAGACATTAAGTCGATTAGATGATCAATAGAATTGGTATAACAGTAGCAGTGAATACCGCTAAGCTCATCATAATTCAAAGACAATAGGCGTTTAATGAGCAAGTTAACATAAGCCGGTACAGATACAAAAAAACCGCTAAGAACACCACTTAGCGGTTGATTATATGCGCAGAGGCTTACCCATCGAGCTCTTTGTCGTACCACCCTCTACTGCACTCTACTGCGCGCTTCCAGCCTTTATACAAGCGTTCTCGCTTATGTTGGTCGCCTTCAGGAACAAAACAGCGGTCTGGCACATGGCTTTCAGCTAAGCTTTCAATACTGTCCCAGTAGCCTACAGCCAAACCCGCTAAGTAAGCCGCTCCTAAGGCTGTTGATTCAATCAAGGCAGGGCGCACCACTTCTGTGCCTAAGGCATCAGCCTGAAACTGCAATAGAAAGTCGTTGGCCACCGCTCCGCCATCAACCCTTAGTTGTTTAAGTGAAATGCCCGCATCAGCTTGCATGGCCTCTAATAAATCACGACTCTGATAAGCGATAGATTCTAAAGCGGCGCGAATAATGTGGTTACGATTTGCGCCACGGGTTAAGCCCACTATGGTTCCCCGCGCATAGGGGTCCCAATAAGGCGCACCTAAACCGACAAAGGCGGGCACCAAATAGACACCGTTAGTATCGTCTACTTTCGAGGCAAAATACTGGGTATCAGAAGCATCACGAATCAAGCCCATTTCATCACGTAACCATTGAATTGTAGCGCCCCCCATAAATACACTGCCTTCCAGCGCATAATTCACCTTACCGTTAATTGAAAAGGCAATGGTGGTTAATAAACCATGGGTTGACTTGACCGGCGTTTCCCCAGTATTCATCAATAAGAAGCAACCGGTACCATAAGTATTTTTAGCCATTCCTTTGCGGTAGCATTGTTGACCAAACAAGGCTGCTTGCTGGTCACCAGCGATACCCGAAATAGGGATTCGCGTGCCTCCTTTACCACCGATGTTGGTTTGACCATACACTTCAGAGCACGATTTCACCTCAGGTAACATGCTCTTTGGAACCCCCAATAAATCTAGCAGTTTTTCATCCCACTCAAGGGTATGAATATTAAACATCATGGTGCGTGATGCATTGGTGTAATCAGTGACATGCACTCGGCCATTGGTGAGCTTCCATACCAGCCAGGTATCAACGGTGCCAAACAGCAGGTCACCCGCTTCGGCTTTTTCACGGGCTCCTGCTACGTTGTCGAGGATCCATTTAAGTTTTGAGCCTGAAAAATAAGCATCAATGACCAAGCCTGTAGATTCTTGAATGTAGTCTGCCCAGCCTTGCTCGCGGAGTTGTTCGCACAGCTCAGTCGTACGGCGACACTGCCAAACAATGGCGTTGTAGATAGGTTGTCCAGTATTTTTGTCCCAAACAATGGTGGTTTCACGTTGGTTAGTGATACCAATGGCGGCAATCTGATCGCTGCGGATGCCGGTTTTAGCCAATACTTCGGTTAATGAGGCGCTTTGGCTAGCCCATATTTCCATCGGATTGTGCTCGACCCAACCTGATTTAGGGAAAAACTGGCTAAATTCGCGCTGTACGCTGCCAACGATTTCCGACTGTTGGTTAAAGATGATCGCTCTTGAGCTAGTCGTGCCCTGATCAAGAGCAACAATATAACGCGCCGTGTCCATTGTGAGATTCATTCCAGATTATCATTTCCAGTTATTATGCTCGAAAACGAACATTTTAGAACATTTTTTTAACCGTTACGTGACATAAACTTAATTTTATCGCTGCGATTACTTCTCACTAAGTTGCTTTAACCTAGCCTGTATCACTTTGTTAACCGTGACAAAAACGAGTTTTTAAGTAGACTTAAGCCAGTGCCACACTCCATAGCAATAACGGAACCCAGTTGTGAAGCAGACCCAACGCCACCAGCAAATACTGCAAGTGATTAAAACCCAAGGTTTTGTCGCGACAGAAGAACTCGTTGAAACGCTAAATGTAAGCCCGCAAACCATTCGCCGAGACTTAAATGTATTGGCCGAGCAAAAACTCATTCACCGCCACCATGGCGGGGCATCGCTGCTAGCTAGCAGTGTAGTAAATGATTCATATTCCAACCGTAAAATTAAACAACACTTAGAAAAAGAGAGCATCGCCTTAAAAATTGCGGAACAGATCCCCAATGGTGCTTCGTTGTTTTTAGATATCGGGACCACTGCAGAAACTATTGCTCGCGCCCTACTTAATCATCGAGACCTACGCATTATCACCAACAATATTCATGTTGCAGCGTTGCTCATGGTGAAAGATGATTTCAACGTCATTATGGCGGGAGGGGCCTTGCGAAATAAAGATGGCGGCATAGTGGGCGAGGCCACCATCGACTTTATTAAGCAGTTTCGCTTAGATTATGGCGTGATTACCGTCAGCGGCATTGATTTGGAAGGCTCGTTACTCGACTTCGACTACCATGAAGTACGGGTAACTCAAGCGATTATTGCTTGTTCTCGCAATGTTATTTTAGCCGCAGACCACAGTAAATTTGGCCGTAATGCAATGATCAACATTGGCAACATAGCGCAGGTTGATCAGCTTTATACCGATAAGTCAGTCCCCCAAGATATTGCCGATATTTTAAAGCGTGAAGAAGTTCAATTACGTTTATGTCCGCCAGCACTAAACGGTCAATCAAGCGAAGCGCTTACGTATTAAGCTACCTAAAAAACCTTTATAAGTGCTTGGAGAGTTTGGGCAAAGTTGTTGTAAGGCGCTCAGTTCTTCACTACTAATCACTCCCCCTTGGCCATGTGCCAGTAAGTACTGGCTAACCTCCAGCGGACGATATCGCTCTAAAGATGCCCGATAGGCGGCCGGTTGGCTTATTGGAAAAGGACATATCAACTTTCCTTTTACCCGTAAAATAGTATCTGCCACGTACAAGGTTTGGCTGGTAGGGTGATACAAGGATAGATCGCGGTCGGTGTGACCTGGGGTAAACAGGACTTGCCAATCATTAAATCCCGGTATTAGCTGACAATCATGCAAGCGGTGATCGGCTTTGATGACCGGCGGATACCACAAATTAGCACGGCGACGTTGATGGCGTCGCCCTACGTAATAGGCCAAGCCTAAATCAACGAGATGCTGACAGCGCCCAGCAACACCTTGATACCACTCTCCAGGACAATTTGCAGCAGCCACATCGATAGCGTAGTGACGCTGTAAATAGCTAGCACCACCGGCGTGGTCGGGGTGCATATGGGTAACCATAATCAACTTAAGCTGCTCAAATGGTCTACCTAGGTCTTGGGTGATAAAGCTTTTTACTAACGGTACATCTGCACGACAACAGCCATCGAGCAGCAGTAACTTATCGGGGTACTCCACTAAAAAAATATTTTGAATAAAGCCTTCAAGCTGGTGAATCTTCATTAAACACCGATCAATTGTTAATAGAATGTAACACTCTAGAGCAATTACTCCACACTGACAATCTTGGGTTAAAGTAGTTTCCCCCTTTAACACAAGATTTTTTACATTGGCGGTTGTTTTTTAATCTCATAATGCTCTATTATGCTCGATAACGAAAGTAAACGAACTTTACATAAAGGATCGCAAGCAATGGAACAAGCAAACGACCAATATAACTATGACTTGATTGTAATAGGCGGTGGCATCAACGGTGCAGGTATCGCAGCTGATGCCGCAGGCCGTGGTCAACGTGTCGCCTTGTTTGAACAAAATGATCTGGCTAGCGCCACCTCCTCTGCCAGCTCTAAGTTAATTCATGGTGGTTTGCGATATTTGGAGCACTATGAGTTTCGTTTAGTCAGTGAAGCCCTTAAAGAGCGAGAAGTGTTATTAAAAATGGCTCCTCACATCGTAGAGCCAATGCGCTTTCGTTTGCCACACCGCCCACACCTTCGGCCATGGTTACTGATCCGCATGGGTTTATTCCTCTACGATAACCTGGCTCAGCGCGGTACGTTACCCGGCTGCACGGGGTTACATTTTGGTAACGATAGCGTACTAAAAGCCGACATTACCAAAGGCTTTGAATACTCTGATTGCTGGGTCGATGACGCCCGCTTAGTAATTAGCAATGCCCTATTGGCGGAAAAACACGGCGCCTACATTGCACCGCGACAGCAAGTGGTGGCGGCAAAACGCCAAGCCCAGCATTGGTTAGTAGAGGTGCGCGATACGCATACCGGAATACAGCAACAATACCGTTGTAATACTTTGGTAAATGCTGCTGGGCCGTGGGTACAGCAATTTATCGAACAACACATGCACCAAACACCACCTCGCACTATTCGTTTAGTCAAAGGCAGTCACATCGTTGTACCAAGGCTACACCAAGAGGAACAAGCTTATATCCTGCAAAATACCGACAAACGCATCGTATTTGTCATCCCCTATCAACAAGACTACTCCTTAGTCGGCACAACCGATGTCGAGTACCAAGGTAACCCAGCAAAAGTAGCGATCTCCGAACAAGAAATTAGTTATCTTTGCGATGTGGTGAATCAGCACTTTAAACACCAAATTTCACCTAGTGACGTTATTCACTCGTTCTCTGGCGTTAGACCACTGTGCCAAGATGAATCAGACGATCCCTCAGCGGTGACTCGCGATTACACCTTAGAGCTCAGCGAAGAAAGCGAAGGTGCGCCACTATTATCGGTATTTGGTGGCAAACTGACCACCTATCGAAAACTCGCAGAAGCGGCCTTGTTAATGCTAGAACCTCGAATCAATAATCTTGGCCCAGCCTGGACAAAAGCCACTTGCTTACCCGGCGGCTCACTACAGTGTTCAAGAGACACCTTTATTAAGCAGCAGCAAAACAAATACCCGAATCTTGATACGAAATTGGTCGAGCGCTGGTGTATGCAATTTGGCAGCAATGCTGGTCAGCTATTGCATACTGCTGAACAACAGGGCTTAGGTAAGCTATTTGCCGGTACACTGTACCAAGTAGAAGTGGATTACTTGTATGATAAAGAATGGGCTTATCAAGCTGAAGATATTCTATGGCGACGTACAAAACAGGGTTTGCACTTTAACGCTGAGCAACAACAAGCATTGTCTAATTATGTGCAGCAAAAGCCCCCCTTAGCGCTGGTAGAGAATACCCGTGCTAACAGGGCTCAGGCTAGCTAGCACGCCTTAGAACAGCTTGGTTGTAACTATTGAATACCGCTTGTAGAGATGCCCTCTGCAAGCGGCCTGTGCTTAGCCTCAGAAGTACCGCCCTACCCAACGCTACGCAATACTTCCTCAATGTTACAATGGTTGTTGTCGTACACCACTTGAGCCATAGCCCGCGCTTCTTCTTTACCGCTATCATGCTCTACCGCATGCAAGCCCATTGAAGCTTCTCCCAAGGCATAACTTAACACTGTCATAAACCCAATAGACTCGCGATTGATCCGCTGGTCCGGCATGTTGGCGATCATTTGCAACAACGCTTCACGTTCATCTTTATCATTAATATAAGCATGAGCAGCTAGGCAGCGAGCACTGCTATTTGCAAGCTCTGCTCCGGCCTGCAGCTGTTCAAGTTCAGGTTGCTTAGCGGAAGCCGACATAGAGGCCAACGCGGTGGTAGCAGCAAGCGCTAGAATGGTTAACTTTTTCATTGATATTTACCTTTAGCAATAAATGCCTATTCAAAACCGAGTTTTACCTATCAACTCACTTGGATGATGAGGTAAAGCGTAACGAAAGCAGAGAAACACGCTTTATATGAGCATTGTTACATGGCCTGATAAGTTGATTAACCCGTGCTGATGGCCCGCATTGTTTCACTCAATGCAACAACCGATTTCCCCCTGCGGCCCGTTTTTTTACACCTAAGCTCAACCGCTGAACAGCTCACTTTATGTGGATATTTTTAGTAAACGACGCGTCACACGAAGTCGCCTAAAACATGCTAAGAGAAGCGAAATACAACAAACACTTACAGAAATTAACCTTTTTACTGAAAGACCGCATAACAGCGGTATTCATCCTTTCATTCACGCCCTTGCACGGGTAGAATTTGCAGCACTTTGGTATGGATAAGCTGACTGAATAATGAATCAAACATTTTTACCCTTAAGTCGCCCAGCTATTGAGCAGCAAGAAATCGATGCTGTAGTTGACGTACTAAAATCAGGGTGGATAACCACGGGGCCGAAAAACGCCGAGCTAGAAACGGCGATAAAAGACTATACGGGCGCAGAACATGCCGTTGCTTTAAGCAGTGCCACCGCGGGTTTACACCTTACTTTAGTTGCTCTAGGCATTGGCCCCGGCGACGAAGTAATTACGCCTTCGATGACTTGGGTATCTACGGTAAATCTAATTACGCTAATGGGCGCTAAGCCGGTATTTGTCGATGTCGATGCCGATACCTTGATGACCACCGCCGATCGTATAGAAGCACTTATCACCGACAACACCAAACTGATTGTACCGGTGCATTATGCTGGTGCTCCACTTGATCTGGATGCTATTTACGCGTTAGCGGAACGTTTCAATATACCAGTGGTCGAAGATGCAGCCCATGCAATTGGTTGTGAATATAAAGGCCGCCCTATTGGTAAAACAGGTCACTGTATTTTTTCTTTGCATGCAATCAAAAACGTGACAACCGCTGAAGGCGGCATATTCACCACCAACGATGGGCAGTTAGCCGACAGGATCCGCCGACTCAAGTTTCATGGTTTAGGGGTAGATGCCTTTGATCGGGAAACCCACGGTCGTGCACCTCAGGCCGAGGTGATAGAACCCGGCTATAAGTACAACATGCCCGATATTTGCGCTGTACTGGGGCTAGGCCAAATGCAACGCTTAGCGCAAATCACTAAGCAGCGGCAAAATTTGGTGGCCCACTATCGGCAGTTGTTGAGTACGGTTGATGGAATTAGCCCTCTGAGTATTCCGGATTACCCGCATACTCACTGCTGGCATTTAATGATAGTAAGAGTAGAACCTAGTATTTGTGGTTTCGACCGTGATCAACTGATTAGTATGCTAAAACAAGTTGATATAGGTGCAGGCATTCACTTTAAAGCCTGCCATAGTCAAAAATACTATCGCGAAAATTATCAAACACGTTTTGGCGCAATAAACCCAGATCTGAACAATACTGAGTTTAACAGTCAACGAATTTGCTCATTACCACTGTTCCCAGACATGCAGCTAAGCGATGTTGAAAGAGTGGTAGCGGCTATAACTAACTTTATTGGTACCCTTCATGAGGCATAAGCAACAGATAAACTTCGTATCTATCGTCATTCCGGTATATAACGAAGCCGACAGTTTACAAGAGCTGATCGAACGCACCTGCGCTGCAGCAGACACCATGGGCAAAGACTATGAAGTTTTGCTGGTTGATGATGGCAGTAAAGATAATAGCGCAGACATTATTGAAGCCGCATCAGCCAATGAAGGCAGTCACATTGTCGGTATTATCCTAAACCGTAACTACGGCCAACATAACGCCATAATGGCCGGGTTTGAGCACGTTCGCGGTGATTTGATCGTTACCCTCGATGCCGATTTACAAAACCCTCCTGAAGAAATCCCTAACTTGGTGGCAAAAGCAGAAGAAGGTTATGACTCAGTCGGTACAGTGCGTAAAAATCGCCAAGACAGCCGCTTACGTCGCTACCCGTCAATGCTAATCAACAAAATAGTCAAGCGATCTACTGGCGTTGAGATGAACGACTATGGCTGCATGTTACGTGCTTATCGTCGCCATGTTGTTGATGCTATGCTGCAGTGCCACGAGCGCAGTACCTTCATTCCTATTTTGGCGAATGGTTTTGCTCGCCATACCGTAGAAATCGATGTAGAACACAGTGAACGCCAGCAAGGTGAGTCAAAGTACAATGTATTAGGTTTAATCAACCTGATGTTTGATTTACTGACCAGTATGACTACCGCGCCTCTAAGAATGCTAAGCCTTGTGGGCGGTGCTATTGCCGCTTTAGGCAGCTTGTTTGGTCTAATTTTGCTGGCTATGCGCTTACTTTATGGCGCAGAGTGGGGCGTAGATGGGGTATTCCCCTTATTCGCGATCTTATTCATCTTTATTGGTGCGCAATTTGTCGGTTTAGGCTTACTCGGTGAGTATATTGGCCGAATTTATTCCGATGTCAGGGCCCGCCCTCGCTACTACGTACAAGACGTTTTAGTAGGAGAAGCAACCCAACAGGCCCGTACATCCAACGAATCCAAGTCATCGCCTAGCGAAAGCTAAGCTTGACCAATAACTTTAAGGAATATCCCATGAAAGCAGTGGTTTTCGCCTATCACAACATTGGTTGTGCTGGTATTCAAAGTCTTCTAGATGCGGGTGTAGACATCGCCGCCGTATTTACTCACCTAGATGACAGCAATGAAAACGTATTTTTTGATTCAGTGGCTAAATTGGCCGCACGCAACGGTATTGCAGTGTTTGCACCTGAAGATGTGAACCACCCTCTGTGGATAGAGAAAATCAAGGCGATGCAGCCAGATGTATTCTTCTCGTTCTACTACCGTTCAATGATCAGCCAGGCTTTGCTAGATATTGCGCCTAAGGGTGGCTTTAATCTACATGGCTCGCTACTACCAGCTTATCGTGGACGCGCGCCCGTAAACTGGGCCTTGGTAAAAGGTGAAACTGAAACCGGCGTCACCTTGCATGCAATGACAGCGAAAGCCGATGCCGGCGACATTGTCGCTCAAGACAAATTAAGTATTGCGCTAGATGACACCGCAGCCACTTTGCATAGCCGACTAACCCAACTAAGTAGTCAATTGTTAGCTAAAACCGTTCCTGCAATTGTTGCCGGTACGCATACCCTAACGCCACAAGATGAAAGCCAAGCCACCGTGTTTGGACGTCGCACCCCAGCAGATGGTGAAATTAAGTGGGCCGACAGTGCCCAAACGATTTTCAACCTGTGCCGTGCGGTAACAGAACCCTTCCCTGGCGCCTTTACCTTTTTAGGTGAGCGTAAGGTAATTTTCTGGAGCATGGCCACCAGCGAACAAAATTACGATGCAACCCCTGGTACTATTGTGGCTACTTCGCCGCTAACCATTGCTTGTACTCAGGGCTCTATCGTCGTGACCGCAGGTCAGGCCGAAAGTGGTTTGTACTTAAACGGAGAGCAATTAGCCAGCGAAATGCACCTGGTAGCAGGTATGCGTTTTGGTCCTCAAGCCAGTGCTATTATCGCCGCTAAAAAACGCCAAAAAGTCCTGATTTTGGGTGCTAATGGTTTCATTGGTAACCACCTAACCAAACGTCTATTAGATGACGGTAAATACGAAATCTACGCCATGGACATGAGCGCTAATCAAATTGAGCAGCACTTAGACCATCCTGACTTTCATTTCGTTGAAGGTGATATCACCATTCATAGCGAATGGATTGAATACCACATTAAGAAATGTGACATCGTATTACCGCTGGTAGCGATTGCTACACCGATTGAATACACCCGTAACCCTTTACGTGTATTTGAGTTGGACTTTGAAGAGAACCTGAAAATTGTTCGCGAATGTGTGAAATACAATAAGCGCATTATCTTCCCTTCAACTTCTGAAGTATACGGCATGTGTACCGATGAAGAGTTTAACGAAGATACCTCTCCGCTAATCACCGGCCCAATTAACCGCCAACGTTGGATCTACTCAACGTCGAAGCAGTTATTAGACCGAGTGATTTGGGCATACGGCAAGAAAGACAACCTAAAATTCACCTTGTTCCGTCCGTTTAACTGGATGGGCCCGCGCTTAGACAGCTTAAACTCAGCCCGTGTTGGTTCTAGTCGCGCCATTACTCAGCTAATTCTAAACTTAGTGGAAGGTACACCGATTAAGCTGATTGATGGCGGCGAGCAAAAACGCTGTTTTACTGATATCTCTGAAGCGATTGAAGCCTTATTCCGTATTATTGAGAACAAAGATGGTTTGTGTGATGGTCAAATCATTAACATTGGTTCACCAGACAACGAAGCTAGCATCAAACAGATGGCTGAAACCTTAGTCGATAAATTTGACGCTCACCCGCTGCGTGAAAAATTCCCACCGTTTGCCGGCTATCACTTAGTAGAAAGTAAAACCTTCTATGGTGATGGTTACCAAGACGTACAACACCGTCGCCCAAGTATTCGCAATGCTAAGCGTCTACTAGACTGGGAACCGACCATTATGATGGAAGATACCATTGAAGAGACTTTAGACTTCTTCTTAAAAACGGCCGTAGACGAGTAATAATGAGTTCGAAAGATACGATTAAAGTAGGCTTAAGAATAGATGTAGATACCTTTCGTGGCACGCGTTTAGGCGTGCCCAAGTTATTAGACATTTTTCAACGCCACAACATTAAGTCGTCATTTTTCTTCACCGTTGGACCCGACAACATGGGGCGCCATATTTGGCGCCTTCTGCGTCCAGCCTTTTTGAAGAAAATGCTCCGTTCTAAAGCGGCTAGCCTTTACGGCTGGGACATTATTTTTCGCGGTACGTTTTGGCCAGGCCCGGTGATCGGCAAGAAACTCGCGTCGGTGATCAAAGATACCGACCAAGCCGGTCATGAAGTGGGGTTGCATGCTTGGGATCATCATAAATGGCAGATGAAAACCGATAGCATGTCGCCAGCTGAGCTGGCGAATGAAATCCGTAAGGGCTATCAATTACTGGCTGATATAACCAGTAAAGATGTTCAGTGCAGTGCGGTGGCAGGTTGGCGTTGTACCGAAACAACCCTAGATGAAAAGGAAGCTTTTCCCTTTCGTTATAACAGTGATTGCCGCGGTGAGTCGATTTTCGTCCCTAAACCAGGCATGGCACCACAGATCCCTGTGACCCTCCCTACCTACGATGAGCTAATTGGCCAAGACGGGATAGACGAAAGCAATTATAACCAAGCCATTATTAGCCGAATTAAAGCCGATGCTTTGAATGTGTATACCATTCACGCCGAAGTAGAAGGCATTGTTTGCGCCGAGATGTTTGAACAGCTAATTATTGCCAGTAAACAACAAGGTATTGAGTTTGTGCCGCTTTGTGACTTACTTGACCAAGATTACGTAAACTGGCCCAAAGACAGCATTATTAATATAGAAATGGACGGACGCGAGGGCTGGCTAAGCCATCAAGCGTCAACGATTCGATCTCAACCGAGTTAAACCAGGATAAACATGCGCCACTTACGAATTAACCTAGCCACTTGGGTACCGATTTTCTTCATCATTCTGTACTTATTACCCTTAGGTTTACGCGATTTATGGTCGCCTGACGAATTGCGTTACGCTGAGATATCACGCGAAATGGTGGCCAGTGGTGACTGGGTTGTACCGCGTTTTAATGATCTACGCTATTTTGAAAAGCCCGTCATGGGCTACTGGATGAATGCCGTATCACAGTTGGTATTTGGTGAGACTAATTTTGCAGTACGTGCGGCGTCAGCCTTTAGTGCCTTAGGCGCAGCCTTCTGTATTTTCTTGCTACTTGCACGGTTTGCTTCTCGGCCAGTGGCATGGTTAAGCTCAGGCATTTATTTAAGCATGTTTATGGTGTCGGGAGTGGGCACCTATAGTGTATTAGACAGCATGCTTAATCTTTGGCTCACTGCCAGTTTCACCGCTTTCTATTTCGCTATTCGCAGTGAACAAGCTCAGCAACGCGCCAAGTATTATGGCCTAGCCGGTTTTTATTGTGGCTGTGCGGTGCTCACTAAAGGCTTCTTGGCGCTAGCCTTGCCAGTCATTGTCGTGGTGCCTTATATGCTTTGGACCAAGCAACTTACCGCCATTTTAAAGTGGGGTTGGTGGGTCATGTTGTTTGCCCTATTAACCTGTTTGCCTTGGGCTTTAGCGATCCATGCCGCAGAACCAGACTACTGGCATTACTTCTTTTGGATTGAGCATATTCAGCGTTTTGCTGCAGATAACGCCCAGCACTCAGCGCCAGTTTGGTACTACCTGCCATTCTTAGCCGCTGGCGTTTTGCCTTGGTTATTTTGGTCGCCCAGTGCAATTGGTCACTTAAAAGGGCAAATGCATTCTCCCTTGTTACGCTACGCTTTATTGTGGGCCATATTACCGCTGTTATTCTTCTCCATGGCTAAGGGCAAACTCGCTACCTATATTTTGCCAATAATGGCACCACTCGCTATCTTGTTTGCTTTTGGTATTCAACAGGCTTTTGCCAAATCTTGTAAAGGTTTGAAGTGGGGAAGCTGGTTAAATGCAGTTTTCTTTGCACTACTAGCCGTTACTACCTTGGTATTGCATTACGCCGGCAAACTGCCATTAGACGCCGAGGAAGCTTACCGCCCATGGCTGCTATTTAGCATCTTTGCCTTTTGGTCAGCGATGGCCTTTGTCGCTTTAAAAGCCAATAGCTTAAATGGCAAGGTAGCCAGCTACATGTTGATGCCTCTAGGCCTATTTATGTTGGCTTGGGCAACCTTTCCTAATGTTAGTATTTACTCGAAGATGCCGGCAAAATTCATGCAGCAGGTATCCCACTTAGTTGAGCCAAATACTGTTTTGGTTGCCGACTACCCCGATACTATGTCGGCCTTCAATTGGTATTTTAAGCGGGCAGATGTTTACTTAGTCGGTCAAAAAGGCGAGGTGCGTTACGGGCTGGAGTACCCTGACGCACAACACCGCTTTATTGAAACTAAACAATTAGCCGCTTTTATCGAACAACAGCGCCAGCAAGCTCCGGTGATGATCTATTTCCGCGATAAACCTAATATGGGTAACGGCTTACCAGAGACCGACCAACGCATCGAGAAAGGCCGTTATACGGTGTTGTATTATCAAGCATTAAACCAATAACATGATAAGTTGGTTGTTAGTTATCGCCTCAATATCTTGTAGCTCGCTGAGCCAATACTGGCAAAAGCGAGCGGCGCTATTGTTTACTGCCGAACCCAATTTAAGTACTCGCCAGAAATTACTCTGTAAACCTTTATTGCTGGGCATTATTTTTTTAGGCTTAGGGGCCGTTTTTTGGTTAGGTGTACTAAGCCAATGGGACGTATCAGTCGCTTACCCCTTGCTCAGCAGTAACTTTGTCATCATGCTACTGGTATCAAAATGGGTATTTAATGAAGACGTCAGTCGACGCCAATGGCTTGGTGTGGCCTTCATCGTGCTTGGTGTTGCCATTCTTGGTGGAGTAAGCCAATGGTTTTAAGAACGCAGCCTAAAAGCGTGGCCTTGGCGCTACTGAGTGTTATGTTTATCTCACTAGCCCAACTCGCCATGAAATGGGGTATGAGCCAACTCAATTTACACTTTCCTGAGGTCAGCGAACTATGGCAGCTACAACGTTATAGTGAGCTACTTAGCCGCTATTTACCCTATTATTTTAGCGTGTTTGCAGGATTAGTGTTTTATGCACTTTCAATGTTATGTTGGGTAATAGCCTTAAAACGCTTAGCCTTATCGGTCGCTTACCCTTTGCTAAGTTTAAGTTACGTGATCGTGTATTTTGCAGCGATAGCGTTACCGTGGATAGGCGAACAGTTTAGCTGGATTAAAGCCCTTGGCATTGTGTTTATCTTAGCCGGTATATACTTGGTATTTCCCCGAAGTACCGCCAAGGAATAGCTGACTTTACGCGTAAAGTCAGGGCTTTTACTAAAAGGAGTGAGCCTAGCGCTATTAAATGTGTGAATACTCAAGTATTGTTGCATCATCTACCCATTAACATCGCATAAATTAGTCGCATGGAGTTTGCGCCAACATGAAACGCATATTTGACCTACTTGCCATTGTTTTATTGCTATTACTGGCAACCTCGGTCTTTTTCTTGTTTTCATTTCATCCTGATCGCTACAAAAGCGATTTTCTGCACTGGTTCAACCAACAAAGTGATTGGCAGCTTGCCTATAAAAGTTCTAGCTGGTCCTTAAAGAAGCCACTTAGCCTACAAGTTAACGGCGTAGAACTGGCGAAATCAGGTCAGGCAGCCATATTGGCTGATCAGATCCAGCTGACGGTTGCGGCCCTACCAATGCTAAAAGGCAGTATAGACTTTAGCTCTATCTCTGCTGAACGCTTACAAATAGCGATTACCCCGACGTTATTCCAACACAGTGATAAGCCGGTAAGCCAAGCAGAAGATAATCAAGCCTTTGACATGCCTTGGTTTGATCACATTACGGTGCAACAGTTGTTCATCAAAGACAGCGACTTTACTTGGCAACAGGCTAAACAAAGCTACCAGCTAGAGCGCTTTGAATTAGCCATCGAAGATTGGCGCATCGATTTGGCCAAGCCACAGCTACAAGATTGGCAGTTTAATTTACATAGCAGCGCGCAACGCCTAGTAGGGCCTAATCAGGAATACATATTACCTCAGGTAAGTCTTGCTTATGCCGAACAGCAATTGGTAATAGACCATATTGGCGCCGACCTATTGCAAGGTTCACTATACGCCTCAGCAGAGCTCAGTAACAAACAGCTACGGATACGTGAGTTGGCCTTTAGTGATGCCCGAATAGAGTACTTACCCAATGAAGATGCACTCAGCCAGCAACCAACAGAAACGTCCAATACACTCAGCGTCAATTTGCCTGAGCTAAGCTGGCTAGAAAGGGTGCGAGTGGATAACTTGCTATTAAATCAAATCAGCATTGCCGCCCAAATTGGCGGGCATAACTTCACTTTAAATCGGTTTACTGGTGAACTCGAAAATCTCGATACGCCTTGGCCAATCGATAGCCAACACATCGCAGCGGATTATGCCTTTATCGCTGATGAATTTGGGATTGACCATATTCAGTTTAATCAGCTAACCGCCAGCGGAAGCATCGCCCAAGGAAGTGCACATTTAGCCGCCTTGCGCAGTGAAGTGTTTGAAGGACAGTTAAGCCTTGCGCTCAGTTACCAATGGCAACAGCAAGCTTTAACCATTCACCAGCTAGGTCTAAGCAATACCGAGATCCCTATCCAGCCCAGTTGGGTTAACAATCTATCCACAGATTCATTGGAAACAGACTCTAGAGCCCCCTTACAGCAGCTTAACATCGAAAAAGTAGAGCTTAAACAGGTCAAATTATTATCGTATGTCGACCAATTACCGTTCTCTGCTGAAGGCTTAAACCTAGAGCTCCGTCAGCTCATGTTAATTAGACAGGGGCAATGGCAAAATATAGAACAGCTTTGGCAACCTAACAGCCAAGCTTTTGTTGAAGCGCCAGAACTAGCCTTTCGTGGTTTAGTATTAAGCCATGTAAACATGGACATCGGTAGCGAACAGCAAGTTGGGTATTTTAATTTATATGGCGAACTGCCCTTAGGCCAATTTGAGCTTCAGGGACAAGTATTATTGGATCAAGAAAATAAGCCTTGGCAAGCCGAATTATCAGGTCTGCTGCTAGACATTAGCCCGCTGGGTAGGCTGGCTAACCATAGAGATTTCAAATTAATTGGTGACTTAGAAATTGCCGGTAAGCTACGTGGAAAATTAACTGATTTTGGTGCCAATATAGATGGGTCGGTCGACATCCATAGCCAACTCATTCAAATACCGGGAGCAGATTTAGAGACGACGCTTGACCAAATCATAGAGAGCCCACGCCAATACTACGAAGACCCTAACCCGCTCATCAGCATGGGCTGGCCGGTACTTTGGCAAGCCCCCAATAGCTTGCCAAAAGGTATCACCCAATTAACTAATCTCAATCTCAAGGCCGAGTTAGAACAAGGTAAACTGACCATTGCGCCACAGCCGCTAAACGGGCTACGTTACCAACTAACGCTAGCCGGCGAAGTAAATCTAGCCAAACAACGATTTAACCAACTAAAACTGATTGTCTCGGACCAACCTTGTTGGCGTTTAGCGCATATCATCCATGGCCCATGGGAGCAGCCAGCCGTGAGCTTTGATCATTACTTATCACCACGTCGCTACTTAGTGAAACAGCAAGAATTTGTAGCAGCGCCCAGCATTCCAAACTGCCGCTACCCTCTAGATGTAGCCAGCACAGCGCAGTAAAACAAGGATTTAAGGATTTAGCTTTAATTCTAAGGCGTGTTCGATAAAGCAATCTCGCAAAGGGTTTTGACTACTATCCTTACGCCATACAAAGTTAAATGTACGTCGCATATCTAAGTCAGGCGTATTTAGCGCTACCAACTCACCCGCCTGTATCGCCTGCTCAACACTGCGTAACGGCAAGCAGCTCAAATATGCCCCGTTAGCCACCAACGCAATTAAGCTCGCTACATGGTTATATTCCCGCCATACCTTTAATTTGCTTATCTTGCCGTGGATCGCTCCATTGAAAATATCTCGAGTACCAGACCCGCCCTCTCTAAGTACCCAACGGGCTCGACTCAAACTGGCTAGATTAACCGCTTGCTTGGCAGCTAAAGGGTGCGATAAACCCGCCACTACAACTAACTGATCTTCACACCAAACTTGCTGGGCGATGCGGCTATCGACACAATGTCCTTCGATCAACCCCAGCTGTAAACGATAATCAAGCAAGCCCGCCACCACCACTTCACTATTACTAATTTGTGGGCTGACCACCAGATCAGGGTAGTCCTTATCTAAGCGAGAAATAATCTGAGCAAGAAAATATTCAGCGATGGTCTGGCTAGCGCCTACGGCCAGCTCTCCACTAATGATTTGCTGACCCGCAAAGCCTTGCATGATATGTTGGCTTTCCATTAATACGCGTTTTGCTCTGGGCCGCAACCAGTGCCCCCAGTGATTAAGTCGTAAACGCTTGCCTTGACGCTCAAACAATCGCTGCCCTAGCCCCGTTTCTAACTGACTTAACGCCATACTCGCGGCTGATTGGGTCATGGACAGTTGCTGTGCAGCGATACTGACACTCTGAGTTTCAGCGATACAAACAAATACCGATAGCTGCTTAAGACTAAAGCGATAAAGATGCTGCATATAAGTATTCCTGATGAATTGTTGTCGATGAAGTTAGCCGCTAAATATACTACGGACAACAACAAAGAAATACCGGTAGGTATGCTAGCTGATAGGCTTTAGGCTTTAGGCTTTAGGCTTTAGGCTTTAGGCAATATGACATAGAAACCTTTAAATTCAGCAGCCACTTTTTCTTGACTAAATACCTGAACAACAACGGTCATTTTACATTTCTTACCTTCTAGTAAAGGTAACAAACTCCCCTTCATCTGGCTTTTCTTCACTGTCGCTAAGGCGTTATCAGAAATGGCTCGTCGGTGTTTAATCTCACCTTTGGCTAACACTATATCACCAGCAAAACCGTGTTCTTCCAACATTAACCAAATCATCCCCCAGCCTGATAAAACCGCTTGGCTATAAATGCTTCCAGCAAACATCGTGGAGTGAGGGTTGCCGTTACCAGCAATGGGTAACTTAGTGGTTAGCTCGTTACCGGTATATTGGTGCAAACGCACTCCCATCTTTTCGCTTAATGGGATCTGTTGATTAAACATTTGCTGCAAAGCAGTACATAGCTTGGGCTGACGAACAAAACGATGTTCAGGCGACAGCTCTTTAACCATTTGTTGTACTTTTACCTTCACTTTATCAAAGGTAGGGCTACCTGCAGCTTCAAAACCACAGCTGGTAAAAAACTTTTGCGCATCACCTCGGGCGTTCACCACAATGCGTTTAACCCCCTCTTCATGAGCTGCTTCTTCTAGGGCTAACATTAACAAGGTGCCCAAACCTAACTTGCGCTGTTCTTGGCTTACCGCCACATGACGGATAAGCGCTTCCTTATTATCACTTAAGAACAAGCGGCCAACCGCTAAGGGCTCACCATTCTTATCGCGGATCATCCGGTGAATACTGTGGTCATCGTAAGCATCCCTTTCACTGCCTAATGGCAACTGCAAAGGTTTATTTAATACCTCCCATCGAAATTGATAGTATTTATCCATCTCACCGGTGGCATCCGGACAAATCACCTTAAACATAAAACGCTTCCCTTATTGCTGACTCACTGTAAAGCCGTTGTGTTAACGTGCTTTAATAAGACAGCTATCAATTATAATAATTCATTTTTCACTACTGATTTGATCACACCCACCGTTCACAATTTTACATACTGCACCCAATTGCAACAAAACACCAACAACCAACATCGTAGTTAGCATGTCCATCACAGTATGGTAATCCAAGTACCACATCAGATATAGATAACTAAAATAGACCGCCCAAGTCGTCGTTCTCCAGCGAACAAACAGCCGCATGTTCACCCTTTGTAGACAAAAAGCCAACGCAGTATGGGTGCTATAATCAAGCCCGAAGCGCGGCCACCAGCGCCAATAACCATCAAGTAACATCAACCCGTAAGTTAAGCCAATACCTAGCAACAATAAGCCGCTGAGCTGCCGGAAAAACCCGCCTTGTTTGTTTCGCCAAAGATGAATCAAGCCAAGCACACATGCAATCGCCAATAAAGGGGTGTAGACATCCGCCAACCATGGCAAAAATAGATCCAGCAAAATAGTTCCTCAGTAGCCCTCTCATTACAATCACATCCAGTTTACAGTTATTGTCGCTTTCAATATAGAATGGCCTAGCATAGGTTTCGCTAAGCACGCCCAAACAGGATTATATTTGATGAAAAAAACAGCCATATCTTTGCTGCTTATATCGCTAATGTTGGTCTTAGGACAATACCTTACCCGCCAACAATACCAACACCAGTTAGACCAACTACTCACTCAATTGGCTGAGCAACATTCAGGCTGGGATGTGTCAGTACAGTTGCTTAAACAAGGCTGGTGGCAACGTAATGAGCAATGGACGATAGTAGGAGATATGGCTGAACTAGGCTTTGAGCCACAGGCCGTAAACCTAGCGATTAATCATCAGGTAACCATTTTTCCCATTTGGTTAAGAGGTCAATGGCAACTCGACCCAGTCGTTGGTGACGATCAACCATCACTGACCAACACCAAGCTAAAGCAGATACCACATCAAGGTTTGTGGACCGCTAATATTTTAAACCGCTCCATGGTGCATGACATTAGCGTGGATACTTTTCAACAAGACTTCGAATCACTCAGTCTTGCTTTTAAACCGCTAAAAGTGATGATTGAGAGCGACTTAGCCATGCAGCAAGGTTCCGTGGTACTCACTTGGCAAGGTATGAAGTTAGATGACCAACAACAAACAGGTGACTTCATAAACATTGGCCAAGTCGACATCGAAGAGAACTTCACTCAACACCATGACTGGAGTATCGTCGATCAAGCCAACTGGAAGCTCCAACAACTAAGCCTTAGCCTAGATCAAGGAGCCACCCAACTCGCCGTTCATCAGCTCAGAGTGAATAATGTTTTTTCAGAGCAACAGCAATTAGCGTATATGCGCATAGATACCGCGTTAACCGATCTTCAATTCAAGCAAAATAACCAACAGCTCACTATGGGCAATCTAGATTTACGTTCTAGCGTGGGTGGAGTGCCTATGGACACACTTATTCAGTTAGCCCAAGGCCACAATAAGCAAACAAACTTAGACCAACTTATCCAACAAGTCGCCTCCAACAAGCTTACCTGGACACTGGAGAGCTTGAGTGTAGATATAGATTCAGACCTCTATAGCTTCCCCCTGTCTGGCGATGTCAATATTGCAGGCACAGCCGCGCTACTCCCCTTCAAGTTGTCTGAAGTATCCAGCTCGTTGCAGTTATTACGCTATCTAGATGTGAATTTGTCTGTCGACTTAAGTGACCAGTTGTTCAGTGCTAATTCTCTTTCAGCCTATGTATTGGCATTACGTCAAGCGGGTTATTTAGAACACAGCAATGGCCGAGATAAAAGCCAACTCATCTTTAATGACAGTGAATTTTCTATGAATCAGCAAGCGGTAAATTAGACAAAAAAACGCGGCGATAAACGCCGCGTAAACAGGGATTAGAAAAAAACACTTGTTACTATTGCTGCTGATGTTTCTTTAGCTGTTCCATGAAATGGGATTGAGCTTTAGTTGAACCAGCACGCTCTGCCTCCTCCACTAGGTTTAAGGCCCTAGCAAGGTCATCTTTTGCCACCGCTTTAGATATCTGTTCTAAATAAAAGTCTTCAGTATCACTCAACATGTCAGCGTCTTTGCTAGAAGCGACAGCGGCAGTACCTACAACTGCGGTGCTTGCTACTGCAGAGGTTTTAGCGTCTGCGGCAACGGTATTTGTTTGAGAAATGGGGCTACTTGCAAAAGTAGAACTAAATAACACATCAGCAAAACGAATATTCAAGTTACCAATGGGTGAATGCTTAGAATAATATTTAAAGGTAGCAGGTAAACCGCCGCCATTTTTCTCTTCGTAGACCGTTTTCGGGTCAATTAATTCTGTCTTACCACCATATTGAGTGGCCTTGCTGTATACCAAAATATAACGAGTTTGGCCTGCTAGCTCAGCGCTGATAGGCATCTTCATCGTTAAAAAACCCTCTGGATCTAAAGTGGTTTCTTCGATACGCAGTATTTCTTTTAAGCTTTCATCATAGAAAACCACGGTAGGCACAAAAACCGTGCGGCTAACAATGCTTTCTAGGTGAAACGTAAATTGGTTAATATTTTCTGGTACGAGTAATGCCGCAGTGTAAGAGTTACCTTCAGCAAAATGCACCACGGGTGACTGTTCTGTTACATCAATACGATTAGTTCTATCAAGCACTAATAATTGATATTGCAGTTGGGTCGGTAAAAGCGGTGTAACACTTGAAGATTTCAGGTTTTCAGCTATCGCAGCCTCATCAGAAAATTGGGCTCCCCATGTTCGAAACGGGTCTGTGACTTCTAAAGGCTTATCATCGCTTGAGCTAGAACAAGCGCTCATCAATACACAGCCTAAAACTACCGTTAACACCTTTTTCAAATTACCACCTCTTAAAAGGTGAACACCAACACCATGTTGATGTTCACTCCTTGGTTAAGTTAAGTACTAAATAGTACTTAGCTTAAACTGGCTTACCACCAAGCTTCAACCATGGCACCAATTTTTGTTACATCAACAGCATCTTTGTCATCTGTTTTCACTTCACCGGTAACAGCATAGAAGCGAACTACAGGACGAGACCACATGAAGTGACCTACTTGGAAGTTTTGTGACAAGGTCACTTTCCATGCGTCACTGGCTACACTGTCTTGCTCAGTAGATTGGAAACCTACTTCTAAAGCAGTTGCCATGAACTCGTTCCAGTGATGTTGTGGACGAACAGCAACACTGTATTCAGTATTGTCGTTGAAATCACAGGTTTCTGAAGCATCAGTACAGTCAATGGTCAAGTAGTTAGCGTTGTATTCCATGGCGGTCATTTCGCCAAAGTTTACTGCACCATCTAGGAATAAACCGTAGCTGTTTGCGTCAACATCTCTTACGTTTGACCAGTTGTGGCCCGCAGAGTTAGAAATAGTTAATGCTGCTGCATCAGTTTCGTAACGACCGGCAATTTGGAACCAGCCACTGCTTAAGTTTTGGCGGTAAGACGCGAAGAACTGGTAAGCAGTGTCGTTAGCAAATTGGTCAGTGTAATCATCAGTACCGATAGCGAAAGCATAGTTAAAGCGGAACTTTAACGCTGCAGAATCACTGACTTTAATGTCATGCCAGTTAAATTGAAGCATGTTCACTGTACCGTTAGCTGACTGGTATGCACCGTCACCAGCTTGAGTCCAACCTAAATCTAGTTGACCAACACCAACGTTTAGGTTGTCTACACCCGCACCAGCGCCATCAGCACTTAGCATGAAGTAATCACTTAGACCACCTTGCTCACGACCGTAGAAACGTTTACCAGCCCAAACGTATGCGTCTGGTTGTGAAGCAAAGATACCTTTACCACCACCGTAAAATTGAGCTAAACCGATAGTATCGCCCCAAGTTGGTGAGTATCCAGGAGTGTTAAGCATCACGTTCATGTCGAATTCAGCATCGCCATTCTCGAAACCTTGGCTCAACATGAACTCCATCCAGTTACCTTCGTTACCCAGACGGCCGACACCGTTGATAACACCAAAGTCACCTTTGATTACTTGAACTTCATCTTTACTCATTTCTAAAGCATAACGGCCATAACCAGAAAAATTTGGCGTGCCTGCTACTGAAGCGAATGAGGTTGCCGCGGACGCGACTGCAATTGCAATTGTAAGCGCTTTCACTTTCATTTTGTTCAACTCCGTGTGAATCTTGAAATTTTTATTGGAAGCATTTTTAAATAATGACCAACTAGCCATTGGATAAGAGTATAGAGCTCAAAATAAGATAAATAAGTGATTGAGATCACCCTTGAAAGCGCTTGCAAACAATTTCGATCACAATTCAAACAAAATATAAACTTTTGGTTTCATGAAATATAGCAAATCAACCACCCAAAATATGAAAGCGGTTACACCCATAAAGCATTGAAATAAAACAATATATAACTCACAAATCAGTGCATAAATAAATCTATGAAACAAATTATGTTTTATCAGATCCTATTAAGTTAACAAAAATGGAACTATGTGAACTTAATCAACTTATAAAGATGGAATGAATATTTGTTCATTATTCGAGCCGATAAATCGACCCCAATAAACCATCTATATGGCTATCACTAGCCCAATACAGGCCAACTGAAATCTTGTAATACAACATGGTAATTGTATAAAGGCTCACTTAAGCTAAAAAAAAGATCAAATGACAAAAATGCCTTTAGCGGTGGTTCTGTTATAGCCTTGCGCGGTAATTTTAGCTTTCCCGCCCCAGCCTATCGGCTTCTACGCTTATGTTTATAATCTGCATAAAAAGTAAACTACCGAGGATTTTGTAGCTTGATAGATAGAACCACCCTATCGCATGAAGGGCTTATGTTCCTTCTCTATATGCTGACTTTGAAGTTTCTTTCATGGCTTTCCTATTAAAAAATCTTTTATTGAAGCCGATCACTTTTTCAAACTCAGAGATAAAAATGCCCTGATCTTGCTGCTAACATGCCAACATGAAAGCGCTTACACCATTTTTGTGCATAATCGAGGAAAACCAATGCTTAACTCTTACATCGCCCAGTCTAGTTATCAGGGCAGCGTTAACCAATTAATGACCCCAGGGTTAGCAGATGAGTTTATTCAGCCTTGGTATGTACCGTTAAGCACCACGCCTGCTGATACAGGTATCGCGTTAGGCGGTATTGGTAGCGCTTATACCCTAACACCTGCAGGAACAACCCCTCTGTTACACATGCTTCCTGGATTACATTTATCAGACAAACAACGTGATTCTCTTCGTTTAGAAGATTTCTACTTCAGCCAAACTCGGGCCGATGAAGCGCGTTTAGAAATGGTTAACCAAAGCGATTTTCAGCAAAAGCAAAAGTTCTTCTGTTTAGTCAACCAAGACCAACAGCCATTGTTTAACCCTCAAGATACTGCTGAGCAACAGCTTACCCAGCTGCAACAACTGATCGACGACAGCGGTTTTTACCAGTGGAACGAAGCAAGCTTAGATCGTTGGAAAATTGAGCTTTCACCTAGAACCCAGCAGCTGCTAGCCCTTCAAACACAGGGTAGAGCGCTTAACCTAAGCTGGTTACTTGATTTTTATGATGGGGCTATCGGTATTCAACAGCAGGTGACTCAATCGCTCATCTGTGATTGGGAGCAAGCGGCTTATCACGATCAAACCACTTGGCCTAGTTCACAGGTTGAATACAGCGCATTGTACCCTGTAGCAAAGCAAAGCTTTAAAGATCAGCAAGCCATTCAGCTCAGTAAGTTTCATTACAGCGGCGTGATCCCAGGGCAAGAAGAATTAGCGGCTCTGCCAGTCAGTTATACTCGTATCGTGTTACGTAACCAATCACAACATAGCCAACACTTCAGCTTAGTACGATGCTTAGAGAACCTGAGTGGATTTCAGGCCATAAAACAGCGTCCAGGAGCACAAGATGCGGCATGCTCATTGGTAAGAACAGCCAATGGACAAAGTAGCTCACGCCATGATTGGCAAGCAGAACAACAGGCGCATTGCGCAGTGAGTTTAAGCGGAAATGCCGCGCACGGTGTCGACTTTGATGGCCAAAGCTGTTTTTCAATATCGGCCCCCGAAAAATTTAGCTTGAGTGCAAAACCCTACTTTTATAGTCAATCCAGTAGCAATGTTATTGCAGGCGCCTTAGCCAGCGGTCGTTTAAGCAATCAGTTTGACCGAGGCATTTATAGTGGCCGCGAGCTAAGTTCCGCAGCCCTATGTATTAGTGGTGAGCTCGCCCCTGGTGAAGAAGCTGAAATACTATTTAGCCTAGTGCTAGATTTCCCACACATTCATTTACCTGGTTTAGACAGCCAGAAAAAGTATACCCAGCTATACCCTGAAGCCAATGATAGAGCCCTAAATATTTGTCAGAAAGCCATCACCAACGAACCACAAATCCGTGCAGATTTAGCCGAAATAAGTGAACAGTTAATGCCTAATGACTGCCTAGACAAGCTGCAGTTAAATGCCCTAGAACAGGCGCAAACACGGACTTTGGCGCTTAACACCCTATCTTTCATGGCAGAAGCCACGGTGTGGGATAAACAAGACCGCTTTTTGGTTAGAGAGTGTGCCGACTATCCATTTTTTAACTCGCTGGATGTATATTTTTATGGTTCATTCTCACTATTACAAAGCTTCCCACGCCTAGACGGTGCTGTAATGCGCCATTTCTCAAAAGCAGTACTGGCTGAAGATTCAACCATCCGTCGCCATCATGAACACGTTGGTTTACCCTTTGCAGATTTACCCAATAGTAAGACAGAGAGCCAACGCGCCGTGCGTGGAGCGGTAATTCATGATTTGGGTAGCCCATTTGACGCTATCCCTGATGCTTACGATTGGCACAATGTTAAAGAATGGAAAGACTTGGCGCCCAAATACATTTTGATGTTGTTACGTCACTACAAATATCACCACGACTTGACACTATTACAAGACTGCTGGGAAGCCTGTGAAGCCGCGATGGGCTACCTTCAAGCCATGGTAGAGTCAGGACAAAACTTCCCGCTAACGAGAGGGACTGACGACACCTTTGACAATCTATCATCACATGGTATCTCGGTTTACTGTGGATCACTGTGGATTGCTAGCTTAGAGGCATATGCCAGCATTGCCGAGCGCCTTGATAAAGCCGAAATCTCACTACAATATCGCGTCCAAGCCGCTAGCGCGCGGGCTGAGTTCCAACATACATTGTGGGATGAAGAAGCCGGTTACTACCACTTTTTTGCCACACCATTGCAACGCCAGGATCTAAAGGATGACGCGTCAGCAGGTCTACAATCTGCACTAATGGCTTCAAGCTTTAATCAAGATTTACAACTAAGCGAGAATAGCAGTCAGGTAGAATTGCTCAGTACGCTTAATCACTGGTTAGCCATCGCTAAGCTGCCTGAGCTTGGTAATGCTGCTGCCAAAGTAAAAGCACTATGGCAACAGTACTATCCTGAACAACGCTGGCCAAGCGATGCTGCCACACGCTTACAAAGCCGCCAAGTACGCAAATTGGCCTTATTAGCGCTGGGGGATTTTTGGCAAACATCGTGGTTAGACAAACTGTCTCTAGATAGTGATGACAGCTTTGCCGACCAACTATTAGCTGATAGCTATTGCCGCATGCTGCAATTACCTGCGGTTTCAAGTGAGCAACAACAACAGCGAGTATTACAGTATGTTTATCAACACAACTACTTAGCCAATAGCGCTCGAGTTGGTGCCGCTAATCTTGTCACACGTGACGGTAGCCCTAAAGAATGGGGCAATTTCCAAGCGCACGACGTATGGATTGGCGTTCAATACTCATTGGTCAACGCGATGATGGCCGTAGACATGAATAAACAAGCCGCCGAACTATTAAACGCCTGCTATAGAAACTTGTATCACGATGCCCGTATCCCCTTTGCAGCACCAGAAGGATTTAATGCCAGCTGTCGCTTTGAGGCTGACCTTGTGCTGGGTCAACTGCAGGCGTCGCCAGAACAACTCAACAAGGCGCTAATTGAAGTAGGGCTACTCTACCCCGATGGTCGAATCGCCGCCGATATTCCGCGCCAGCTCAGTGATTTTGAACACGCTTACGAGGCCCTTTGCCAGCAGTTTAAAATTGACAGCAAGACCTTATTTTACGCACTACATCACACCGGTTTGAAATACACGGCCGGACGTTATTTTCGACCGGGAATGATTTTTTCACTGCCTTTGGTTAAGGCGTAGCCTGACCAAGCACAATACTGAATTTAGAATAACTATCTCTGAGGTAAATATGAGCAAGCAATATGGTTACTTTGATGACCAACATAAAGAGTATGTACTCACTACGCCAAAAACGCCGATAAAGTGGGCTAACTACGTTGGCACCTTAGATTTTGGTGGTTTAATTGACTGCACGGGTGGCACAGTTGTGTGTAAGCAAGACCCTGCATTAAACCGAATTACTAAGTACATTGCTCAAATGCCACAGTCAGAGTTTAAAGGCTCTACGGTTTATATTCGTCGCAAAACCGAGCAAGGTTACCAACTATTTTCACCGTTCTTCACCCCATGTTTGGTGGAATTAGATAAATTTGAATGTCGTGTGGGTTTGTCTTACACACGCTGGGTGGTTGAAGCACAAGGTTTGAGAATTGACCTCAAGATATTTGTTCCACAAGGCTCAGATACTTTATTGCAAGACATTACTGTGACTAATATTAGTCAGCAAACTCAAGCGGTTGATGTTGTGCCTGTTTACGAGTTTACCCATTTTGATGCGCTTAAGCAGTTGGTAAACGCTGATTGGGTTCCCCAAACAATGACGGTAAAAGCCCATCCAGAAAATGATGGCAAGCTCGTGCTTGAGCAATATGCTTACATGAAGCGTGACACCTCAGTTAACTACTTAAGCTGTAACCGTGAAGTAGATTCTTGGGAAGGCGACCGTCGAGCCTTTTTGGGTGAGAATGAATTTGGCTCATGGGCCAAACCCTTGTCGCTGATGGAAGACAGCCTGAGTAATTCAGAGTGTGACCGCGGTGATAACGTCGGTGCGTTACTGGTAAAATTGGGTGAGTTAGCGCCTGGTCAATCTGAGCGCGTGATTACCCAATTAGGACAAGTTCCTAGCTTAGATAAAGCTGCTGATAGCATCGCTTTATACCGTGATGAGCAAGCCGTTGATCAAGCCTTTACCAAATTGACCGAATTTTGGGAAAGCTATTTAGACGTCATGCAAGTTGATACGCCTGATGCAGCAATGAACTCAATGCTAAACGTTCATAATCCGCGCCAATGCCACACCACCAAAAACTGGTCTCGCTACCTATCGCTTTACCAATTAGGTTACGGTGCCCGCGGAATCGGCTTTAGAGACTCATCGCAAGACTTAATAGGCGTAATGGCCCACATGCCGCAAGAAGCCCGTGAGTTTGCCGAACGGTTGCTTTCAGTGCAGCTAGAAAACGGCTCGGCAATGCACCAATACTTCCCATTAACCATGGAAGCTAACGAAGGTGACTCGCGCGAAGAGCCTGATTGCCCAAATTATTACGGCGATGACCACTTATGGATAGTGCTCACTATTGCTCAATACCTAAAAGAAACCGGCGATCTAAGTTTCCTCGACAAGCCTATTAGCTACTACAGTAAAACCTTAGAGCTCGAGCAGCGGGCCCAAGGTAGTGTTTATCAACATCTACTTAAAGCTATCGACTTTACTTGGAACAACATTGGTGAACACGGACTACCTTTATTAGGTTTTGCCGATTGGAATGACACCGTAAACCTGCCAACAGGCGCTGAGTCGCTGTTTGTTGCCAATTTATTTGGTAAAGCACTAAAAGAAATCATTGATATCGCCGCCGCGATTGATGATCAAGCAAACCTTGAGTTATTGACTGGCTACTACCAAGAGATGAAACAGCGAGTAAATACTCACGCTTGGGATGGCGAGTGGTGGGTTCGCTATTTCACCAATGAGGGTCAACCGATTGGTTCGCAACAAAACCAGCACGGCAGCTTATATACCAATGGTCAATCTTGGCCGGTTATTTCAGGTTTTGCTGAAGGTGACCGAATGTTCGCAGGCTTGGATGCAGTGAACCATAAACTGAATACCAAGTACGGTATTATGCTGTCAGGTCCTGGCTATAACGGCTTTGATCCAAATCTTGGTGGCGTAAGTACTTATCCTCCTGGGGCTAAAGAAAATGGGGGTATTTTCCTTCATTCGAATCCTTGGGTGATGATGGCGGAAACGATTGCTGGAAATGGCGACCGCGCATTTGAATACTACAATCAAATTAACCCTGCCTATCAAAATGACAATTTAGACGTATTTCAGTCTGAACCCTACTGCTATCCGCAGAACATTTTAGGGGCAGAACATAAACAATTTGGTATGGGGCGTAATGCTTGGCTATCAGGTACATCTAGTTGGACCTACGTTGCCGGCACACAATACATACTAGGGGTTAAACCAAGCTTACACGGTTTAGAAATTGATCCCTGCATTCCATCTGCTTGGGATGGCTTCAGCGTAAAACGTCACTACCGCGGCGCGTTATACCAAATCAAGGTGACTAACCCCAACAATGTGAGCAAAGGCGTTGCCAGTATTAGCGTAAATGGTGAGCTAATTGACGGACAAATTCTGCCAATAATGACCGACGGTACACATACCGTTGAAGTGGTAATGGGATAAATCAGCCCACCACAAAAAAGCCAGCGTCAGTGACGCTGGCTTTTTTAATGGCGTTATAATTTCACCAATCTTGTATTATGCGAGAGAAAGCTGGCTCTCTATATCGAACATATGTAAGAACTGACTATCCAAATACACATTGATAGCCCCCTCTAGCGAACCATGCTCTGCTGGAGTTTCTATGATTATTTGTTCACCGCCCAGCTCCGCCTTAATCAGCATCGTTGCTCCGAGCAGCTCATGATCAATCAGCTTACACTTAGCTTCAATACCATGCCCAGCTTCCAGTTGGTGCTGATGTAAGTGTATATCGTTAGGGCGTACCCCAAGAGTGACCGCTTGACCATTAGTCACCTTGCCTAAAAACTTCGCAGGTAAATCAATTTTTTGATCGCTCAACGATAAAGTCCAGCCCTCTTGCTCTTGGTTAACCGTAGCGGGGATCATATTCATCGTAGGTGAACCAATAAAACTGGCCACAAACTTATTCGCCGGTTGAGTAAACACCTCGTAGGGCGTACCAATTTGGGCGGTAATACCTTTATTCATCACCACAATACGGTCAGCTAAGGTCATGGCTTCTACTTGGTCATGCGTTACGTATAAAGTAGTGACACCTAACTTATGGTGCATGTCTTTTATCTCAGCACGCATTTTTCCGCGAAGCTTAGCATCAAGGTTAGACAAGGGTTCATCAAATAGAAATAGTTTAGGTGTGCGCACCATGGCTCGCCCCATCGCTACCCGTTGACGTTGACCACCCGATAACTGCTTAGGTCGTCGATCTAAATAATCGGTTAATTGCAGCATTTCTGCCGCCCAGTCGACCGATTTTTTTATCTCAAGCTTATTTTTACCCTGCATTTTAAGACCAAAGGCAATATTTTCGTACACCGTCATATGGGGGTATAAAGCGTAGCTTTGGAACACCATCGCTAAATCACGATCTTTAGGGTCAACCGTATTAAGACACTTTTCCCCCATGGAGATGTCTCCCGAGGTGATCGTCTCTAAGCCCGCCACCATTCGCAGAATGGTAGATTTGCCACAACCCGAGGCGCCGAGCAATACCACAAATTCACCATCACCCATATCTAAGTTGAAACCTTTTACGATTTCAACTTTCCCGTAGCTCTTACGTAGATCTTTGAATGATAGTGAAGCCATGCTTATATCCCTTTACGTTGTTTTAAAAATTGTTGAAAGTACTTAGCACTTTGTTTAAATACTCGCTGCTGTGAAGCATAGTCAACATAGACTAAGCCAAATCGTTTATCGTAGCCGTAGGCCCATTCAAAGTTGTCCATTAAGCTCCAAGCAAAGTAACCGCGTAAATCAACGCCTTGCTCAATAGCCACCGCTACAGCATCTAAGTGGCGCTGGTAATAGTCACAACGTTGCTGATCAACCACTTCGCCATCTTGCAGGCTGTCGGCACTAGCCATGCCATTTTCAGTGATAAAAATGGGTGGTAAATCATAACGTTGATGCAGTTTAATCAATAAATGGCTAAATGCTTCTGGACACACTTCCCAGCCCATATCAGTCCGTTCAACACCCTCTAAGCGCACATGCTCAGGGCCGTGCTCTCCGGCTTTAATCACATGGCGGGTGTAATAGTTGATACCAAGAAAGTCGATGGGTGCCGCAATCAGTTCCAAATCACCAGGTAAAATGGTTGGCCACCATAACGGTTGCTGCTGACGAATGGCTTCTGGGTATGTCGCTTCCATTAATGGTTGCAAAAACCAGTGTATACCTTGCTGCTCATCAAAATCAGCTGCATCAATGTCGGCCTGGTTATTTGGATCTAAAGGATAGGCAGGAGCAAAATTAAGCACGATGCCATGGTCTGCCTTAGGCGCATTAGCGCGCATTTTTGGTAACGCTAAGCCGTGAGCAAGTAACAAATGGTGGGCAGCCTGAAAACCAAATTTGTCATCCTTCAAACCTGGAGCGTGATCCCCAAAACGGTAACCTAAAAAGGCGCTACATAGCGGCTCATTAAAGGTGGCATAACTGGTAACCTGATCACCTAAAGCTTTAGTCATTATGTCGGCAAACTCTGCGAATTTGTATGCGGTTTCACGGTTTAACCAGCCACCTCGGTCTTCTAAATACTGTGGAAGATCCCAATGGTAAAGCGTAACAAACGGTTTGATGCCCAGCTCATTTAGCTTAGTAATTAGGCGCTGATAGAACGCGATACCAGTACTGTTTACTTGCCCTTCTACTGGCATAATACGTGGCCATGCTATCGACAAACGATAAGCATCTACGCCAAGTTCTGCGATCATCTCTAAGTCTTGTTCCCAACGATGATAATGGTCACACGCTATGCTGCCGTCATCACCATTAACCACTTTACCTGGAGTGGCGCAGAAACGGTCCCAAATGGATTCACAACGTTGATCCTCTTGGTTTGCTCCTTCGATCTGGAAAGCGGCGGTGGCAACGCCAAAGACAAAGTCTGAACGACGAAAAGGTGAAGACTCGGGAAAATCAAAAGACATAAAAACCTCGTAAACAAGATAACCACAGCTCAAAGAGGCGAGTTATCGCTGGAACATGAAAAGATACGGTGACTAGCAAGGCTAGTACTACTGACTAATTTTAGTCTTAGGCTCTTGGCTAAGCGCAGGACTAAAACAAGGCAAGGAATTAAATGATTAGGCAGATTGTCGATGCATATTTAATTCCTCACGGTGATTTAGATTAACTCTTGGGAGGAGCGGTAGATTCACGAACAACGAGAACAGGTTCTAGCTGAACCCCTTTCACTAGGTCGATATTAGACAAGTTTTGCAACACCATATTGGCAGCAATAGTCCCCATTTGTTCAATAGGAAAACGAATCGTAGTCATTTTGGGCCTAAGGTAACGCGAGTAAAACATATCATCGTAACCCACCACCGAGATACGCTCTGCGGGTGACTCATCGTCCAAAGACAACACATCGTAAACCCCAATCGCGATATTGTCGTTACCGCAAACCACGCCAGTAAAATCTACACCACGTTGAAACAATTTCGCGGCGGCTTTATTGCCACCATCTTCTTGATACAAACCTTCAACGATTAATTGCGGATCATATTCAATACCCGCTTCGCTAAGCGCGTTACGATAACCTTGTAAACGTTCACGTGCATCCAAATGCACTAAGGGGCCGGTAATCGATGCGATTTTGGTGTGGCCTAAATCAATTAAATGTTTGGTAGCCAAATAGCCACCCAGTTCGTTATTCAGATAAATACAGCGATTTGCTAGTTCAGGCACATAACGGTTAAGTACAAATATATTTTGGTCGCGCTGACACAACTCGATCAGCTCATCATCGCTCATTGCCTGAACCACTAGCAAGATAGCATCAACCCGACGAGACTTAAGGAAACGCACTGCGTCTCGCTCTTGATCGATATCATCATGCCCGCTGGTCGCAATTAAGTGTTGGCCTTCGTTGCGTAATACCGATTCAATACTTTCCATCATCGGCCCATAAAACGGACCCGACAAGGTACCCACTACGATACCAATACTGTATGAACGATTAGTCGCCAAAGCTTGAGCAAATGAATTAGGCTGGTAACCCAGTTTATCCATGGCGGCAACGACACGGTCTCGATTCTCAGTCGATACTTTGTTGTTGCCATTCATCACTCTGGAAACCGTGGCCTGAGAGACCCCAGCTAAATCAGAGACTTCCTTGATTGTCGCCATTTTTCATTCAGCCTTTTAATTATGTAAGCGCTCGCACAATCACAAAATAGGGAATTTATAAGTGAACCACAGGGTTTCGTGAAAGCGCTTTCTGACAATATGACTGATAAAAGTCATTACTGTCAATTACCATTGATACGTCCAAACGGGTTCTGTGAGGCGCCGCAAAGTTTACTTTAATCAATGAAACTTAAACCTTTAACCAAAAAGTCATTGGCCCATCATTCACCAGTGAAACTTGCATGTCAGCGCCAAACGACCCCGTCTGAGTTTCTAGGCCTCGTTCTTTACAGGCATCAACATAAAACTGATACAAATGCTCTGCTTGCTCTGGCGTGGCCGCTTTAGAAAAGCCAGGCCGTAATCCCTTGTCGGTTTCAGCCACCAAAGTAAATTGTGAAACCACTAATAAGCTTCCACCTGCCTGCTGCACATTGAGGTTGGTTTTACCTTGTTCATCGCTAAACACTCGATACTTGATGACCTTTTCACACAACTTAATGGCTTTTTGGTAATCATCCGCTTGTTCAACACCTAGCAAGACTAACAAACCTGATTCAATGTTCGCGGTGGTTTCACCGCCGATGCTAACACTTGCTTGTTTTACCCGTTGTATTAAAGCAATCATTATTTCTCCTCGAACTCTGTGGTTAAGGGGGGATGCTCTGACTCAAACTCGCCTAAAGCGGCGGTAATCTCAGCCCCAATCAATACCACTATCCAACTCAAATAAACCCACACAAACAAAATTGGAATACTGGCTAATGCCCCATAAATGACTTGGTAAGAAGGAAAAGAGGAGACATAAAAAGCAAACCCTCGCTTACACAGCTCAAATAATAAGGCAGCGACCACCGCCCCCGCTAAGCCATGTAAGAATCGAATTGATTTGTTAGGCACCAGTAAGTAAAGAATACAAAATGCGCCAATAGAGAACATCAGCGGAACAACGCGCAGTAATTGATTCCAAATACCCAGCAAGGTTTCATCGGAAAACACTTGGATTGAGAATATATAGGAGCTGAGCGCTAAACTCCCTCCCATCAATAAAGGCCCAAGCGTTAAAATCATCCAATAAATGGGAAACGCACCGTGCCAGCGTCGAGAGATCTTGACCCGCCAAATCATGTTTATGCTTTTATCGATTGCCGATATTAGCATCAGAGCCACCACCGCTAAGGCACCAATCCCCACGGCAGTCATCCGCGATGCATTTTCCACAAACCCGCGTAAGCTTTGTTTAACCACTTCTCCTGATGCTGGCACAAAGTTGTTAAAGACAAAATCTTCGATCAATGTTTGAAAACCAGAAAACACTGGAAACGCACTAATAATAGAAAAAGTGACCGCCACTAAAGGTACCAGTGACAATAAACTGACATAAGCAAGCGACCCAGCAATCATGGTGAGTTTATCTTGCTTCATTCTTGAAAAGAGAAAATAACTAAAAGATTTAGCCAATGCTAAACCCGACTGCCATTTACTGATTTGTAGTAAGGCATTCATGATTTTTATTACTCCCTAATAAATAATCACTTAACAGCTAACTACGGTAATTATTCAGCTACCGCATTACAACAATTAATCAGTATTTATCGCTAAATTAAACTGAACAAAAGCTGACGTTTTTTTGAACTGAATCACATTAAGTGGTAGACTCCCGCCCCATTTCTTTTCGTTCTTTAATGGATTCATAGAACCATGTTTGAATTTCCAAAATTTCGCGGAGCCACGGTTAAAAATGACCTGCTCTCTGGTTTAACTGTAGCACTAGCCCTAGTTCCAGAGGCCGTTGCTTTCGCTTTTGTGGCAGGCGTAGAACCATTGGTGGGCTTATATGCAGCCTTCATGGTTGGACTCATTACTGCTGTCATAGGCGGCCGCCCAGGTATGATTTCTGGCGCAACCGGTGCCCTAGCGGTAGTGATGGTAGCGCTTGTGGCAGACCATGGTGTTGAGTACCTGTTTGCCACGGTAGTGTTGATGGGTATCCTGCAAGTATTGGCCGGGGTATTCCACCTTGGTAAGTTTATTCGAATGGTGCCACACCCGGTAATGCTGGGTTTTGTAAATGGCTTAGCCATCGTTATTTTCTTAGCCCAGCTCAGTCAATTTCAAATACCAAATGCCTTTGGCGAAATGGAGTGGATGCAAGGTAGCCAGTTATGGATCATGTTAGGTCTAGTCGCGGCAACCATGGGAACGATTCACTTTCTTCCTAAGCTCACCAATGCTGTACCGGCTTCATTGGTAGCGATTGTAGGAGTCACCTTAGCGGTGCATCTGCTCGGTTTAGACACCCGTACCGTGGTTGATTTTGTACGCAGTATGACCGGTGATGTAAATGCCACTATTGCTGGTGGCTTACCAGCGTTCTCTATTCCTAGCGTTCCATTCAACCTTGAGACACTGCAAATTATCTTCCCTTATGCGCTAGTACTAGCGGCGATTGGCTTAATTGAATCGCTACTAACCTTGACGGTAGTGGATGAAATGACCGGCACGCGCGGCCACGGCAACAAAGAATGTATAGGCCAAGGTGTTGCCAACGTAACGACCGGATTTTTTGGTGGTATGGGTGGCTGTGCCATGATTGGTCAAAGTATGATCAACATTCGCTCTGGTGGGCGTGGACGTCTCTCAGGCATTACCGCTGCTTTGGCACTATTAGGTTTCATTTTATTTGGTTCTTCCTTGATTGAAATGATCCCATTAGCTGCCTTAGTCGGTGTGATGTTTATGGTGGTGTTAGGTACCTTCGAATGGGCCAGTCTACGGATGATTAACAAGGTGCCTAAAGCCGACTTCTTTGTGATTGTATTGGTATCGGTTGTCACAGTATTTACTGACCTCGCGGTAGCGGTAGTTATCGGTGTGATTGTCTCAGCCTTAGTATTTGCTTGGCAGCATGCAAAACACATTTATGTCACTACAACGAGTGTCGATGAAGACCACAAAGTGTATGAGCTTGATGGGCCATTATTTTTTGGTTCAGCAGCCAACTTCTTAGACTTATTTAACCCAGCTAACGACCCAAAAGACGTAGTGATAGACTTCGCTAAATCAAGAGTCAGTGATCACTCTGCTATTGAGGCCATTGATACCCTCGCAGAGCGTTATGAAAAAGCAGGTAAAACGCTACACCTTAAGCACCTGAGCTCAGAGTGTCGTAAGCTTCTCAGTAAGGCTGGCAGTGTAGTGGAAGTCAACTTAATCGAAGATCCCAACTACAAGGTTGCTACAGACACCTTAGATAACTAAGGGCAATTAACTCACCAACTTGTTATCGATAGCCGCTATCCTAATCACTTTAGGATAGCGGCTTTTTTGTAAGCATAAGCTGGCATGTTAGGTTAAGCTTTAATTTTGCACTGATGGTGAGCGAAGGTGATAGACCTATTGTTCGTGAATGTCGGTTTTATTTTATACGTATTGCTTATCTTTGCGGTGGCATTACAAGTGGTACTTAGGCGCCGCCCAGTGGGTGTTACACTCACCTGGCTACTGTTGATTTTCACTCTTCCTCTATTCGGTATTATTTGTTATCAGCTATTCGGCGAACGCTACCTCGGACGATTTAGGGTGAAACGCGCCCGCTTAATGGAAATAAAGTATAAGCAAAGCATCGGCCAATTTAACCGCTCACCTCATGTTGTCAAAGAAGCCTGTTCACGCCAAGCAAAACCCCTAAACAATTTGACTCATCGCTTATTAGGCCTACCTATTTTGGGGGGCAATCAACTTAGAAATTTTGACAACTCCTTAGCTGCACTCAGTGCAATAAGCCAAGATATAGAAGCAGCTACCTCAACCATTTATATGGAGTTTTACATTGTACATCTAGGAGGTTTAGTCAACCCTCTACTAGAAGCATTAGCACAAGCTGCACAACGCGGCGTAAGTGTTTACTTACTCGCTGATTCAGTAGGCTCTAGACAATTTTTGAAATCCACTATGCGTCAACAGCTTGAGGAGGCGGGGGTACAGATCATAGAAGCTTTACACGCCAATCCTGTGCGGATGCTATTTCAGCGTATCGACCTGCGATTACACCGTAAAATAGCGGCCTTTGATCAAAGTGTGGCTTATACCGGCTCAATGAATTTGGTTGACCCAAGATTTTTTAATCAACAAAGTGGAGTTGGCCAATGGGTTGACCTAATGCTGAGAGTCGAAGGCCCAGCGGCAATAAACCTTCAAGCGGTCGTGGCTTACGACATAGAGATGGAAAATGGCCTCCCCCTAATTGAACAGTTAGATTTTAAAAAAAACATACCCAATATTGGCCAACAGACGATGCAAATCATGCCGTCGGGGCCAGGCATTTTTGGTGACCATGTGATTGAGCTTTTAATCACATCGCTCTATGTCGCGCAACAGCAAATCATTCTTACTAGCCCCTATTTTGTGCCAGACGAAAGCTTACAAATGGCACTGGTGACAGCCGCTAATCGAGGGATAGAAGTGAACCTTATCTTACCCGCCAGAAATGACTCGTTTTTAGTTCGCTACGCGAGTCACTCTTTTTATCAGCAACTGCTCGATGCTGGAGTAAAGATCTACAGATTTAATGGTGGTTTACTACATACCAAAAGTTTACTCATTGATCAGCGGGTGGCATTAGTGGGCACCGTTAACTTAGACATGCGCAGCCTGTGGCTCAACTTTGAAGTAACCTCAATCATTGACGATAAAGATTACGCCGAAGATTTATACCGTATTATTCAACGCTACCTACAACAAAGCACCAAAATAGATGCTATAGCGTGGCGCAAACGGCCTATCTACCGACGCCTAATGGAAAACATCATTCATATATTTAGCCCTTTGTTATGACTAACTCATCAAGCGCATAGCCGACTGGCCAATTCTTCTTTCTTACTTACACTTAATGTCATTTTTACCCGCTCAATATCGAGGCTGAGGTATCAGCGCCCGTCAACCCAATAATGTTGCTTACTTTACTCTATATGAGCTTATTCAAGCTGTATCTATTAAGTTTATGACCAAGGCTTTCAAAGCCAATAAGCAGAACCACCGCACAGTTTAATCAAACAAAACTCTAAAAAAGGTGACTAAAAAGACAATACCCCCTTTAATTGGCAAACTTATAAATAGTGAGTAAGCGATAGCATCGCCTAGTCGTTTAAGGGATTAATCTAGGTTTTAATGTGAGCAATCAAACCATTAGCAGCGCAGCGCCACCAATACTGCGCACCATCGTGCCGGAAATTAAGCAACAAGCACAGCAAGGTCAAGGCGAAGAATTGGCTCAACGTTACCAACGCTATTTTCAAGCCGGCTTGGCAACCAGCGAGCGTGAAATACAGCGCATATATCAATTGCGCCATAGGGTATATTGCGAAGAATTTCATTTTGAGCCGAGCAATACTTCAAAAATGGAAACCGATCAATACGATAGTCATTCTCAATATTGCCATGTGCAGCACTTAAATAGTGGCTTAGATGCCGGTTGTCTGAGACTAATCAGCCCTAGCAGCACGCAATCCCTACCGCTGTTAGACGCATGTGGTTTAGCAATAAATCACCCCCAACTTCATCCCAATAATTTTTCGCCAGATAGTATTTGTGAGGTGTCTAGAGTCGCCTTAGATAGCCGTTTTCGTCGTCGTAAAATTGATAATGGTGGTGGCGCAAACCCGGTAGGGATCGGCATTAACCCATTTAGCGAGAAAGAACTAAGAACCTTTCCTTATATCAGCATGAGCCTTTACCTCGCGGCTTCGGTTGTCGCTCAACAAAGCGGTATTAAACATGCTTACCTAATGGTTGAACCTCGCTTGGCACGCAGTTTATCCCTACTAGGTATTAAAATGACTCGCATCAGCCCAAACATCGATTACCACGGAATTCGCGCTGCTTATCACGTCACTATAGAGCATTTCCAACAGCAGCTGCCCGTGCTTTTTCAACCCTTGTTGACCCTAATTGAACACAGTTTTAAACCAAACGTAGCTTTTCGTTTTGAGCAAACAAACGATACCAGCGCGCTTAGCGAGGCTATTTAAAGCAAAAAGGCAGCCTAAGCTGCCTTTTTTAACATCAAACTTTAAACGCTAACTTATGGTGCCTTTGGTGGGCGACCAGCACGTTTACGTTCGTTTTCTGTTAGCAAACGCTTACGAATACGGATGCTTTCTGGCGTTACTTCAACTAACTCATCATCATCAATAAACTCTAAAGCTTGCTCTAGGGTTAATACGATAGGTGGCGTTAGTGTTTGTGCTTCATCAGTACCAGAAGAACGTACGTTAGTTAGCTGCTTACCTTTCAAACAGTTTACGGTTAAGTCATTTTCGCGAGTGTGAATACCCACAATTTGACCTTCGTATACTTCATCCGCGTGCTTAGCAAACAGGCGACCGCGGTCTTGTAAGTTAAATAAAGAGTAAGTCAGTGCTTTACCGGTAGCATTTGAAATCAATACGCCGTTTTGACGCTGACCAATGGTACCGCCTTTGTGTGGGCCGTAACATTCGAAGGTGTGGTAAATCAAACCAGAACCAGAAGTCAGTGTCATAAATTCTGTTTGGAAGCCCATTAAGCCACGGCTTGGCATTAGGAAGTCCATGCGTACACGACCTTTACCATCTGGTGCCATATCAGTAAGGTCACCCTTACGTAGGCCCATTTGCTCCATAACACTACCCTGATGCGCTTCTTCAACATCAATGGTGACTGTTTCATAGGGTTCTTCTAACTTACCATCTACTGTGCGAAGAATTACTTCTGGGCGAGATACAGCAAGCTCAAAGCCTTCACGACGCATGTTTTCGATAAGGATACCTAGGTGAAGCTCACCACGGCCAGATACGCGGAATTTATCCGGATCGTCCATTTCTTCAACACGTAATGCAACGTTGTGCACCATTTCTTTCTGTAAACGCTCTAGAATATTTCGCGAGGTAACAAACTTACCTTCTTTACCCGCAAACGGAGAGTTGTTTACTTGGAAAGTCATGTTAACGGTAGGTTCGTCAACGCTTAACGGTTTTAACGCTTCAACGTTATTAGTATCACACACGGTGTCTGAGATTTTTAATTCACCTAAACCAGTAATAGCGATAATGTTACCGGCTTCCGCTTTTTGCGTTTCTTGGCGCTCTAGACCTAAATAACTTAATACTAAGCCAATTTTACCGTTACGTTTCTTACCGTCAGCACCTACCACAGTAACCTGTTGGTTTGGTACAACACTACCACGGGTAATACGGCCTACACCGATAACACCAACGTAAGAGTTGTAATCAAGCTGTGAAATTTGCATTTGGAAATCGCCGCTTGGATCCGCAGCAGGGGGAGCAACGTTATCAACAATCGCTTGGAATAGTGGTTCCATATTGTCTGAAGGATTGTCTAAATCCATGGTCGCCCAACCATTGATGGCTGATGCATAGACCACTTTAAAGTCTAGCTGGTCATCGGTCGCGCCAAGGTTATCAAACAAATCAAAAACTTGATCCATAACCCAGTCAGGACGAGCGCCAGGCTTGTCGATTTTATTGATAACCAAAATTGGCTTAAGGCCTTGCGCAAATGCTTTTTGAGTTACAAAGCGAGTTTGCGGCATTGGACCTTCTTGCGCATCAACCAACAGCAACACAGAGTCTGCCATAGACATTACGCGTTCAACTTCACCGCCAAAGTCGGCGTGTCCAGGAGTATCAACGATGTTGATGTGGTAATCGTGCCACTCGATCGCAGTATTCTTTGCAAGAATAGTAATACCACGTTCTTTTTCAATATCGTTAGAGTCCATGACTCGCTCTTCAGCATCGCCACGGGTGGTTAACGTTCCTGATTGCTGCAATAGTTTGTCTACCAGGGTGGTTTTCCCGTGGTCGACGTGAGCAATAATGGCGATGTTTCTTAACTTATCTAGCACGGCGTTTAGCCCTTTATATAATGAGGTAAAATCAAAAAGTGGGCTATTGTACATATAAACGACAAATTCTCATAGTTTTAAGTTGATCACGGTTTTTCCTCTGCGTATTTAAGGTATGATGTTCACTGCCAAAACTACTTGCACCAAAACGGACAAGATTAGCACCATAAAGGTGCGATTGATTGCACCATATTGACGCTAACGCCCATTGTAACCATAAGTTTCAACAACTTATGCATTGGCACAGTTTTCGCTAGATGCAACACAGCAGTGATAAATTCGCAATTATTACAATTCAAATCGATTGAACCATCAATTTTGATGACACCGGAGGTTAAAAACATGTCTGCAGAAGTTTTAGCTTTGCTTAAAGAGCAAGAGGTTAAATTTGTTGACTTACGCTTTACCGATACTAAAGGTAAAGAACAACACGTATCTATCCCATCTCACCAGGTTGACGAAGATTTCTTCACCGACGGCAAGATGTTCGATGGTTCTTCTATTTCTGGCTGGAAAGGCATTAACGAATCAGACATGGTATTGATGCCTGATCCTGCTACTGCTGTTTTAGACCCGTTCACTGAAGAAAACACTCTAAACATTCGCTGTGACATTTTAGAGCCTGCAACAATGCAAGGTTACGACCGTGACCCACGCTCGGTTGCTAAGCGCGCTGAAGAATACATGCGTTCTACAGGTATTGCAGACGCTGCTTACTTTGGTCCTGAGCCTGAGTTCTTCTTGTTTGACGATGTTAAATACAAAACTGACATGTCAGGTTCTATGTACAAAATTGATGCTGATGAAGCATCTTGGAACTCAGACAAGCACTTTGAAGATGGCAACACCGGTCACCGCCCAGGCGTTAAAGGTGGTTACTTCCCAGTAGCGCCAGTTGATTCTTCACAAGATCTACGTTCAGCAATGTGTTTAGTACTTGAAGAAATGGGTCAAACTGTTGAAGCGCATCACCACGAAGTGGCGACTGCTGGCCAAAACGAAATTGCAACGCTTTTCAACTCTATTGTTGAAAAAGCTGATGAAACTCAAGTGCTTAAGTATGTTGTTCACAACGTAGCTCACGCTTACGGAAAAACAGCAACCTTCATGCCTAAGCCAGTTGTTGGTGATAACGGTAGTGGTATGCACGTTCACCAATCAATTTGGAAAGACGGCGAAAACTTGTTTGCTGGTGACCTATATGGTGGCCTATCTGAAACTGCATTGTTCTACATTGGCGGTATCATCAAACACGCTAAAGCGATTAACGCTTTTGCTAACGCATCGACTAACTCGTACAAGCGTTTAGTACCAGGCTTCGAAGCACCCGTTATGCTAGCTTACTCAGCGCGTAACCGTTCTGCGTCTATTCGTATTCCTGTAGTACCTTCGCCTAAAGCACGTCGTATCGAAGTACGTTTCCCTGACCCAACAGCAAACCCATACTTAGCATTCTCTGCAATGTTGATGGCTGGCCTTGACGGGATCAAAAACAAAACTCATCCTGGCGACGCTATGGATAAAGATTTGTACGACCTACCTGCAGAAGAAGCAGCAGCAATTCCACAAGTGGCAACTTCACTTGAAAATGCACTAGCTTGCCTAGATGCTGACCGTGAATTCTTAACGGCCGGCGGCGTATTCAGCGATGATTACATTGATTCTTACATCGCATTGAAATCTGCTGACGTTGAACGCATTAACATGACAACTCACCCAGTTGAGTTCGAATTGTACTACAGCGTATAAACAAAACGTTACACGGCATATAAAACCCGCTTTAAAGCGGGTTTTTTTATTGCTTTTCAATGAGTTTTTGCCCATTTTAAGTAAGTAGAATGGAGGAACAAAAATGAGCAAGTGGTTTGCAATCTTTTTAATGGCTGGTTTAGGGCTTATAAATGCTCACGCGGCCAATACGGTATATCAATGGGTAGACAAAGATGGGGTGACTCATTTCTCTGATCGCCCTCAAACAGGAGCCAAAGAATTAAAAGTCGATGTCGCTCCACCCGCAACAAATGGGCCCTTGGTAACACCACGCGCGCCGCTGAAAAAAGCGGAAAAGCCGATTAAATACCAAGTGAGTATTACCAGCCCCAGTCATGAGCAAACAATTCGTGATAATGAAGGCAAAATATCCATTAGTGCCAGCGCCAATCCGGTGCCACTAAACGGAATGGGCTACAAATTGGTGCTAGACGGCGTGCCTCAAGGACAAATCACCAATGTGGGTTATTTCCAACTCACCAATATCGATCGTGGTGCACATACCATTCAAGTGCAGCTTGTTGATAGTTCAGGCAAGAAACTTGCATCATCTAATCCAATAACCGTATTTCTGCACCGTGCTAATGCAAATGGCGCTGCAGCTGGAGGATAAGTTGTTTCTCTCTGCTGCATAAGGGTAAACTCAGTGCAGAGGCACCGTATTGGTGCAACCTTTTCAGGAGAGAGTGGTGTTAGAGATTTCAGGGCTCGAGCGTTTAGTGCTAGAAAACCAAGTAACCGCCATTGTATTACTTGATGCTGGCCTCAAGATTCAATACGTCAATGCAACAGCAGAGCAACTGTTGGGGCAAAGCGCTAAACGTTTAATTGATGAACCATTAGCATTTCAAGTGAAACATAGCTCTTTAGACTTAAGTAAATTAGACAGCGTATGCAGCTCGGGTCAAAGCTTTACCGACAATGAAGTCACCTTAGTATTCGATAGTCATCACGTACTTGTAGAGCTATCCGCTACTCGAATTCAACATGAGCGCAGCTACTTATTAATGTTAGAAATGCGCGCCATCGGTCAACAGAAGAAAATATCCCAAGAACTTTACCAGCATGCCCAGCAGCAGGCCGCCAAAGAATTAGTTCGTGGCTTAGCCCACGAGATAAAGAATCCCTTAGGGGGCTTACGCGGCGCGGCGCAGCTATTAGAAAAAGAATTGGTTAACCCAGAGCTGAAAGAGTTCACCGGTATCATTATTGAACAAGCCGACCGTCTAAGAAAGCTAGTAGATCGTTTATTGGGTCCACAACGGCCAGGCTTACATGAAATGCATAACGTACATTCGGTGCTAGAGAAGGTTCGCCAATTAGTAAACTTAGATTTACCCAAAGGTATCGTGGTTGAACGGGACTACGACCCCAGCATTCCCGATTTTGAAATGGACCACGAGCAACTATTACAAGCTTTCCTTAATATTGTACAAAATGCGACACAAGCCTTGGCCAGTAAAGGGGGAAGAATAGACATCATTACCCGTACCGCCCATCAAGCGACTATCGCAGGCCAACGTTTCAGGTTAGCAGCAGAAATAAAAATAATAGATAACGGACCAGGAATTCCCACTGAGCTATTAGACACGCTATTTTACCCCATGGTTACTGGCCGCGAAGGGGGTACCGGTCTAGGTTTATCGATCGCTCAAAATTTAATAAATCAGCATAAAGGCAAGATAGAATGCGCCAGTTGGCCGGGTCATACCGAGTTCACCATTCATCTTCCATTAAGACGTTAAGGATGTATTAACATGGCAGCAACAGTATGGGTCGTCGATGACGATAGTTCTATTCGGTGGGTGCTAGAAAAAGCCTTAAAAACAGCAAATTATGATTGCCTAAGTTTTGCCGATGGTGAAATGATGCTACAGCAATTGGATTATGAGCAGCCAGATGTGGTGATATCAGACATTCGTATGCCTGGCATGGATGGCTTAACTCTACTTGAAAAAATTCAAGCCCATCACCCTGATATGCCGGTAATTATTATGACCGCCCATTCAGATCTAGACTCAGCGGTAAACGCCTACCAACGCGGCGCTTTTGAATACCTACCCAAACCCTTCGACATTGACGAAGCGGTCGCCTTAACCGAACGCGCCGTGGCTGTGTCTCGCGAACAAAAAGGCAATAAGGGTAATAATAAGCCTAGCTCACCGGCCCCCGAAATTATTGGCGAAGCGCCTGCGATGCAGGAAGTTTTCCGCGCCATTGGTCGCTTGTCTCGCTCGAGTATTTCGGTGCTAATTAATGGTCAATCGGGTACCGGTAAAGAATTAGTGGCACATGCACTGCACAAACATAGCCCACGCGCTAGTGGCAGTTTTATTGCGCTCAATATGGCGGCCATTCCCAAAGATCTGATCGAATCAGAACTATTCGGTCATGAAAAAGGGGCGTTTACTGGGGCGAATAACATCCGTCATGGTCGTTTCGAGCAAGCCAACGGCGGCACCTTATTCTTAGACGAAATCGGCGATATGCCTTTAGACATTCAAACCCGCTTATTACGGGTCTTAGCTGACGGGCAATTTTATCGAGTAGGGGGGCATTCACCAGTACAAGTTGATGTAAGAATCATTGCCGCGACTCACCAGAATCTTGAGAAAAAGGTCGCCGAAGGTGATTTTCGTGAAGACTTATTTCACCGCCTAAATGTAATTCGCATTCATCTTCCGTCACTGTGTGAACGCCGAGAAGATATTCCAGCGCTAGCCAATCACTTTTTAAGCCAAGCGGCCAAAGAACTAAATGTAGAAAGTAAGTTACTGCACAAAGATACCCAGCGTTTCATGATGCAATTAGCTTGGCCTGGTAATGTTCGGCAGTTAGAAAACGTTTGTCGTTGGCTAACGGTGATGGCAAGTGGTCAGGAAGTACTGCCGAATGACTTGCCGCCAGAACTTAGCAAGCCCGTCACCACCGAGCAAGAAGACAGCGCTGAAGGGAACTGGCGCTCGCTATTAAAAAGCTGGGTGTCACAGCAACTGGTATCGGGTCAAATTGATATTCTAGGTGAAGCTATGCCCGACTTTGAACGAATCATGCTTACAACCGCATTGGAACACACTCACGGTCATAAACAAGAAGCTGCACGTTTACTAGGATGGGGTCGCAACACGCTGACACGTAAGCTAAAAGAGTTAGACGTAGAGGCTTAACTCGGCGGCTCGGTAACAAAAAAGGAGAATATTCATTCTCCTTTTTTATTTGCTTGCTGAAAGTCGCTCGCTTAGCTCTCTACCAGCGGTGCACTCTTATAACGACAACTTTTTTGCGGACACACTTCTCGCTTACCGGCTGCCGTTTTCTTCAGTACCAGTAATTTCCAACCGCAATCGGGGCAAGGTTTAGCGACCGGTTGGTCATTCACCGCATAGGAACATTTAGGATAAGCATTACAAGCGTAAAAGGTTTTACCAAAACGTGACTGACGCGAAGCCAGCAAGCCTTTATTACACGACGGACAACTTATCTCAGGTGCGCTTTCAGCCTGTGGTTGGGCTGACTCAATGTGTTGGCAACTCGGAAAGCCACTACAACCAATAAACATCCCATAGCGACCTTGGCGCAGCATAAGCTCCTTACCGCATTCAGGGCATGTGGTGCCTGGCAATACTTTATCTAGCGAGTGATCCTGCTGATGCAGGGCACGACTATAATCGCAGCTTGGATACTGGCTACACCCTAAAAAAGGGCCTGACTTACTGTTCCGGTGCTGCAACTCGCCACCACATTTAGGGCAAACGTCATATTCTTTTTCTAAAGCATGTTCGTGAGCAGAAAATAGCTTAGGATCTATCTTTGACATGGTAACACCTCATTCAACTGAGCTAAGCATAACAAAATCGACGCTTAACACGCATTGATTAGATACCAGTAGATGGCAATTAAAAAAACTAAAGATGTGGGGGAAAATCGAATGGCAGTCTATTTTACAAACACTACGCTTTAGCTACACCGCCATTAGGCGGTGTAACCACAAATAAAGCTCTAGACCTTTTTAGTGTAAGGGCCCGTCACCTAAATCAAATAACAGCTCTTCCATTTGCTGATAAGCCGACTCACTACCGGGAACATTAAATAGCACCATTAAAATGATCCATTTTAAATCTTCCAACTCGAGTTCTGGCCCATCTAGCTCCATTATTCGATCAATTACCATTTCGCGAGTTTCTGCATTTAACACTTTCATTTGCTCTAAAAACAATAGAAAGCCACGACAAGATACGTCCAGTTTGGCAATTTCTGGCGCCGTGTAAATGCGCAAAGACGGAATTTCAGAAGGGTTTAAGTAGGGTTGCTTATCACTATCTTGTAGCGCAGCAAGTTGCTCTAACCAATCTAAAGCCTTATAAATTTCTTCTTTATGAAATCCAGCACGGCTAAGCTCTTCTGTTAGCTCATCGTGATCCATCAATAGCTCTACATCACTATGAATGTAGGTTTCAAATAGATACATGAGGATATCAAACATAGTTAGTTCCTCCTCAGCTTGACGTAACCACCTGGCACAACGGCCACAACACCCAATATCTCAAGCTCAGTTAACTGAGCCAGTACAGCATCAACAGGTTGTTGAGTGCTTAAGACCAAATCATCAATTGACGTTGTCTCATAGGCTACGTTATCCAACAATTGACGATAAGGCAAATCTTGTTCTCGCATAATTTGTTCCGCCTCCGATAAAGGCAAGCTAGCTTGAACATTAAAACCCCTTAACTCTTCTACTATATCGACCGGCGTAGTCACCAGTTTAGCGCCTTGTTGGATCAAATGATGACAGCCTGCATGTAAGGGGTCATCAATTGACCCTGGCACAGCAAATACGTCTCGGCTTTGTTCGGCAGCGTAATTGGCGGTAAGTAATGAACCACTGGGTAATCCCGCTTGCACCACCAATACCGCTTGGCTCAAACCACTTATAATTCGATTACGCCGAGGGAAATGGTTGGCTTTGGCGGCGGTGCCGGGCCAAAACTCACTGACAATAGCGCCTTGTTGCACAATGTCATGCGCCAGTTGCTGATGGCGTTTGGGGTAAACTCTGTCTAGCCCAGTCGCGACCACCGCAATGGTGGCATCGGCGCGGGCCGCCAAGGCCCCTTTATGCGCCGCCGCGTCAATACCCAAGGCTAAGCCACTGGTTATCGTTAGCCCTTGCTGAGCCAGCTTTAGGGCAAAACCTTGAGCATGATTAAGCCCCGATACACTGGCATGTCTACTGCCCACTATCGCTAACTGAGGTTTAATTAATAACTGAGGATTGCCGCGCACAAATAACAACATTGGCGGGCGTTGAATGTTTCGCAAGCATTCGGGGTACAAGGGGTCAAAACAACCGATGACATAGCAATGCTCTTGCTCTAACCAAGTTAAAGCCGCGTTAATCCGCGCTTGGTTAGGTTGGCGTAGTGCAGAAATTTGTTGAGGGCTAAACTGCCAAGCTTGTAACTGTGCATCATCGGCAGCCAATAATTGCTCAATAGAGCAATGGCTTAAAGCCACCTGCAGGCGTGACACAGAAAACCGTGGCACACCTGCAAGCTGAAGATATTGAACTACCGATAAACTCGGTAGCAACTATAGGTTCTCCACCAGATAGTTTTCACGCAAAATAACTTTGCTATCGGTGATAATGGCGTAGCTTAATTTTTCATAAGCTTTAAACACCATCAACTCACCCACTTTTTCATTGGGCAAAGTCACTAATTGCTCTTCGTTATTAAACGCACGGTCAAAGTGATTGGCCATTTCCTCGTAAGATTTACGCTTAACCTTATCAATCATCACCGTTCCAGGCTGAGCAATGGCAAACATATCACCTGGAGCCACTTGATCACGGGTACCTTTGTTGATAATAACCACGTCGTAACGGCTCATTACCGAGGTATCAGTAGCGGCCGATACAATGTAGCCACTGCTGTCTAGCTGCTTGTTATTAGGTACAAAATAAGCAGGAAGACGGTCTTGGTCGGGCAGTTCCAACAAAATATCGCCCTGGTTAATCTCGTTTAATACCTGAGTGACTTTGAACTGAGTAATATTATTCTCATGCAGGCGTTCAGATACCGCCACGGCAATAAAGGTTAAGGTTTGGCCTAATTCTTCCTTCGTCTCAGGATCTCTATACTTATCGGCAACACGATAAACACCGTAATACTTACCGGGTTTAGACTGCCCTCTAACATACATCGCTCGACCAATCGCGATTCGAGATTGCGCATCATTATCACCCAATACATAAGGCGCATTTTTAAGGGCATCTTCGTCAACAATATGATCGTGACTTAAAAATGCACTAATTGCGGCTAATGGCACAGTTGGAATTGGGCTAGCTTTTTCCTCAACATGTACTTTAGGAGAAACTTTAACAATACGCTTGCGAACTAAGCGAGGCTCACCGTTTTCATAAATTAGCGACAAACGATCGCCAGGGTAAATCAAGTGAGGGTTTTCAACCTGAGGGTTAAACTGCCATAAACGCGGCCACAACCAAGGTGAATGTAAATATAAAGCTGATATATCCCATAAGGTATCACCTTTTTTAACCACATAAACTTCGGGAAAATTCTCCTTTAATTTCAATGTGTCAGCAAGAGCGCCCCCCACAAACAACATCAAACAGGCCCAAAGCCAAACCAATTTCTTCCCTTTCATAGTGTCTCCCAGCGACATCCCTATATCCAAAGCTGTTTTTTAGTCACATAAATGACTAGAATTACCACAATCTACCAAAACCTGATTAAAGAAAGAAGTTATGGCTTTACTTGAAGTACTGCGTTTTCCTGACGAACGATTACGGACTATAGCGCAACCTGTTAAAAATATTGACGATAATATTACAACTATAATCGAAAACATGTTTGAAACCATGTATCTAGAGGAAGGAGTTGGTCTAGCTGCGACCCAGGTCAACATTCACAAGCAAATTGTAGTGATTGATGTATCAGAACAGCGAGACCAAAGACTCGCTTTGATCAATCCTGAGATTATTGAAGCGGATGGTGAAGCACTCAATGAAGAGGGCTGCTTGTCGGTACCTGAATATCGAGCGCAAGTACCAAGAGCCGAAAAGATTAAAGTTAAGTCACTCGATGCTGAAGGGAACGAACACACTTTTGAAGCAGAGGGCTTATTAGCCATTTGTATTCAGCATGAACTCGATCACCTCAAAGGTAAGCTGTTCATTGACTACTTGTCGCCACTAAAGCGCCAACGAGTGAAAGTAAAATTAGAAAAGCTTGCTCGTCGCAAGTAATCAGCTAAGCATTGTGGAGAGAAGCGTGACACCATTGCGGATCATTTTTGCAGGTACGCCCGATTTTGCGGCGCGCCACCTTTCAGCCTTACTCGATAGTAAACATCAGGTAATTGCCGCCTATACGCAGCCAGATCGACCCGCAGGCCGAGGCAAAAAACTGCAGGCTAGCCCAGTTAAACAACTCGCAGAACAGCACGGTATAAGCGTTTTTCAGCCCGAGAACTTTAAGAGTGAAGACGCCCAACAGCAGCTCGCCGAGTTAAACGCCGATTTAATGGTGGTGGTCGCTTACGGCTTGCTGTTACCTCAGGTAATTCTTGATACGCCACGTTTGGGTTGTATTAATGTGCATGGTTCACTGCTACCACGCTGGCGTGGAGCGGCGCCTATTCAACGGGCAATTTGGGCCGGAGATAGCCATTCAGGCGTCACCATTATGCAAATGGATATAGGCCTAGATACCGGTGACATGCTGCAGTTAGATGAACTTGAAATTGCCAGTGATGAAACCAGCGCTTCACTGTATAACCGGCTTGCAGAGGTTGGCCCGCACGCGCTTATTAAAGCGCTAGACGGCATCGCCCAAGGCAAGCTCACGGCAACGCCGCAAGATGATACGCAAGCAAACTATGCTAAAAAGCTCAGCAAAGCAGAAGCCTGTATCGACTGGCAACAAGACGCAGCCTTCATCGAACGCTGTATTCGCGCCTTTAATCCATGGCCTGTTAGTTATTTTCAAGTGGCCGACCAGAATATCAAAGTATGGCAGGCCAGCGTTGTCAGCACCGCTACCGACAGCCCTGCCGGAACGATTATTAGCGCCGATAAAGCCGGTATTGTTGTGGCGACAGGTAAAAATGCGCTGCGTTTAGAACAGATTCAAATTCCGGGTAAAAAAGCCCTACCAGCCGCCGATGTACTTAACGCACGTAAAGACTGGTTTACCGTCAATAGTGTGTTGGAGAGTAACCATGGCTGAACAGCCAAAAACTAAACAAATTAACGCCCGAGCCGCCGCCGCAAATATATTGTATCAAGTGGTCGATCAGGGCCAATCTCTCAGCCAAATGTTACCTAGGGTATTACCCCAAGTAGTACCGCGCGACCATGCCCTGGTAAAAGAACTGTGTTTCGGTGTGCTGCGTTGGTTACCGCGTTTTGAAGCGGTACTGCAACAGCTAATGGATAAGCCACTGAAAGGCAAAATCCGCAACGGCCATTTCCTACTAATGGTGGGGCTATACCAACTGTTCTATATGCGAGTACCTGCTCATGCGGCAGTATCAGAAACCGTGTCAGCCACCAGCCAATTAAAGCTGCATAGCTTAAAAAAGCTGGTCAATGGGGTACTGAGAAACGCTGAGCGCCAGCGCGAGCAACTAGAGCCACAACTCACCGCCAATGACGGTTTGCAATATTGTCACCCAAGCTGGATAACTAAACGCATCAAAGCCGCTTATCCGCAGCATTGGCGCGACATTTTAGATGCTAACAACCAACATGCGCCAATGTGGATAAGGGTCAATGCCTTGCAAGGTCAGCGCGATAGCTACCAAGCGCAACTCAGTGAGCTAGAAATAGCCAGCCAAGCTTCTAACATCGCTCTACAAGCGCTATGTTTAGAAAAGGCTCAAGCTGTACATAAACTGCCTAACTTTGCAGAAGGGGCAGCCTCAGTGCAAGACGGCGCCGCGCAAATGGCTGCAAGTTTGTTAGACGCTCAAGCCGGTGAACGGGTATTGGATGCCTGCGCCGCACCTGGCGGAAAAACCTGCCATATTCTTGAGCTGCAACCACAACTGTCTGAGCTAGTGGCGGTAGATACTGAGCAAACGCGGTTAAATAGAGTAACTGAAAACTTAGACAGAATCGGTCTCAAAGCTACCTTGCATTGCGCCGACGCCAGCAAACCAGAGCAATGGAATACCCAGCCCTTTGACCGGATATTGTTAGATGCGCCATGTTCAGCCACCGGCGTTATTCGTCGTCACCCCGACATTAAATGGCTGCGTCGAGAATCAGATATTGCAGAGCTTGTGAAACTGCAAAAAGAGATTCTTAGCGCCCTGTGGCATCAACTCAAACCGGGTGGAACACTGTTATACGCAACGTGTTCGGTATTACCAGATGAAAATAGCCAGCAAATCGCGGCTTTTTTGCAACAAACAGACGATGCCGAGCTAATAGCCATTAACCCTGATGAAACGCCAGAGCAACCTGGATGGCAACTTTTGCCCGGTGACAATAACATGGACGGCTTTTATTATGCGCGTCTGCGCAAAAGTGTTAGTTGAGCTTGCCATTACGTGCGGTAACGGTGACACTTAAAAATTAGCAATGAATGCTTAAGGTATTGTTAGGATAATGAAAATCATCATTCTTGGAGCGGGCCAAGTAGGCGGCACGTTAGCAGAAAACTTGGTTGGCGAGAAATCAGATATCACCTTGGTGGATACTGACCAAGATCGCTTAAGAGAGCTACAAGATAAGTTTGATTTACAGGTCGTATTTGGCCACGCAGCTCACCCTAGCGTGCTGCGTGAAGCCGGTGCCCATGACGCCGACATGCTAGTTGCGGTCACCAATAGCGATGAAACAAACATGGCAGCCTGCCAAATTGCCTACACGCTATTTAATACTCCCAACAAAGTGGCGCGGATCCGCTCTGAAGAATTATTAGCAGAAAAAGAGGCATTGTTTTGTAACGAAGCGGTACCGCTCGACCATCTCATTGCCCCAGAACAGCTAGTCACCGACTACATTAGCCGCTTGATTGATTACCCCGGCGCACTGCAAGTTATGCAGTTTGCTCGCGGTCGAGTAGGCCTTGTCGCCATTAAGGCCTACTATGGCGGCCCCTTAGTAGGCAATGCCTTATCGGTATTGCGCGATCACATTCCTGATATTGAAACCCGTGTAGCCGCTATTTTCCGTCAGGGGCGCGCTATTCGGCCACAGGGAACCACGGTTATCGAAGCCGATGACGAAGTGTTTTTTGTAGCCGCCAGCGACCACATCAGAAAAGTTATGGGCGAACTGCAAAAGTTAGAAAAGCCCTACCGACGGCTAATGATTGTGGGTGGAGGTAACATTGGTGCAGCCTTAGCTAAACGCTTAGAAAGCCAATATAGCGTCAAACTTATCGAACATAACCAACGCCGCGCAGAACAACTGGCCGAAATGCTCAACAACACGATTGTGTTCTGTGGTGACGCATCAGACCAAGAGCTGCTCAGTGAAGAGAACATCGAACAAGTGGATGTTTTTATTGCGGTAACCAACGACGACGAAGCCAACATTATGTCGGCCATGTTGGCTAAACGCATGGGCGCTAAGAAAGTCATGGTGTTGATTCAACGTGGCGCCTATGTTGAGTTAGTGCAAGGTGGCACCATCGATATTGCCATCTCACCGCAACAAGCGACTATTTCAGCGCTGCTCACGCATGTGCGGCGCGCCGATATTGTCAACGTCTATTCTCTGCGCCGTGGCGCAGCCGAAGCCATTGAAGCAATCGCCCACGGCGACAGCAGCACCTCAAAGGTCGTTGGCCGCAGTATTGGCGAACTAAAACTTCCCCCGGGCACCACCATTGGTGCAGTAGTGCGAGGTCACGAAGTAATCATTGCTCACGATCATACGGTAATAGAACAAGATGACCATGTGGTGATGTTCTTAGTTGATAAGAAATTCATCCCTGAAGTAGAACGTTTGTTCCAACCTAGCCCGTTCTTCTTGTAGGCTTTTTTGTTGTGATGATTACACCCGATATTCGGCCCATCATGTTCATGACTGGGCTGGTTCTCTCCAAACTCAGTTTGTTGATGCTAGCGCCGTTAGCTATTGGCATGGCTTACGACGAACCTGATTACGTTGAATTTTTTTATACCATTGTATTAACCCAGACAACCGCCTTTGCACTCATTCGCTGGGGCAAACGCCCCAGCTTTAAGCTTTCAGTGCGCGGTATGTTTCTTTTGACCACCACCGTTTGGCTAATAGCCTGTATTTTTGGTGCTCTGCCACTGTATCGCATCGACCATATTAGCTTTACCGATGCATTTTTCGAGACCATGTCTGGGCTAACCACCACTGGTTCAACGGTATTAGCGGGTTTAGATGAGATGCCCAGAAGCGCGCTATTATGGCGCTCAATGCTGCAATGGCTTGGCGGCATAGGCTTTATTGTATTAAGCGTGGCGATACTGCCATTTTTAAATGTAGGTGGCATGCGGTTATTCCAAACCGAATCTTCTGATTGGTCAGATAAAAATACCCCTAAAACCAAAAATGTAGCCAGCAGCATGCTAACGGTCTACTTGTTGTTGTCACTACTCTGCGCCATTGCCTACCATCTGACTGGGATGAATTGGTTTGAAGCAATTAATCACGCCATGACCACCATTTCCACTGGTGGTTACTCCACCTCAGATCAATCAATGGCCCATTTTAGTAATGCCAGCCACTGGGTGGGCAGTGTATTTATGTTGCTGGGCGGCCTCCCCTTTTTATTGCTGGTTCAGACCATCAGGCATAAAGACTTACACCTTATTTGGCGAGATGCACAAGTACGCGGCTTTATCACCTTAATCGTTTGTGTGGGCGGTATGATGAGCTTGTGGCTTTGGCTACACGGCACTTTCCCACTGATAGACGCGTTGCGGATCAGTATTTTTAACATTATCTCTATTGTTACCACCACCGGTTACGGGCTGACCGATTTTAGCCATTGGGGCAATTTTACTACAGTGCTGTTTATTTTCTTGATGATGGTGGGGGCATGTTCTGGCTCGACTTCTGGCGGGATAAAAATATTCCGTTTTCAACTGGCCAGTGGCTTGTTCTCCCGCCAGCTGAAACAACTGGTACACCCCAACGGTATTTACCCTCATCGCTACAATAGTCGGCAAGTGAGTGAGCAACATATCCGCTCTTTAGTGGCCTTTATTTTTGCTTTTTTCTTTACCCTTATTTTGTTAGCGAGTGGTTTAGCCCTGCTAGGCCTAGACCCCATAACCGCATTATCGGGTGCCATGACCGCCTTGGCCAATGTAGGCCCAGGATTGGGCCATGTGATTGGCCCAGACCACAACTTTCACTTGCTTCCAGATTCGGCTAAATGGTTATTGTCTTTAGGCATGCTACTGGGCCGTTTGGAAGTGCTTACCGTATTAGTGTTGTTAATTCCTAGCTATTGGCGCTACAAATAACAGCTTCGGTGATAGGCTAATACCCACCCACTACCTATTCAGCCAGACCCAGCTAAGTACTTATTATATTTAGGAATACTACAAGGCGTTTGGAAGTGCTTACCGTATTAGTGTTGTTAATTTCTAGCTATTGGCGCTACAAATAACAGCTACGGTGGTAGGCTAAGACCTCAATGCCCACCCACTACCTATTCAGCCAGACCCAGCTAAGTACTTATTATATTTAGGAATACTACAAGGCGTTTGGAAGTGCTTACCGTGTTAGTGTTGTTAATTTCTAGCTATTGGCGCTACAAATAACAGCTTCGGTGATAGGCTAATGCCCACCCACTACCTATTCAGCCAGACCCAGCTAAGCACTTATTATATTTAGGAATACTACAAGGCGTTTGGAAGTGCTTACCGTGTTAGTGTTGTTAATTTCTAGCTATTGGCGCTACCAATAGTCACTCGGCTAATAGGGACGGCGTATCCGAGACAAACGTGGGTTTACCAACAGCCACACCCCTAAATAAGCCAAATAAAGGCCAATAATGATTAGCTTATGCTGACTAATGCCATCATCTATCTCAGCAAAGGTTTGCCCAGTAATACGGCAATATAACCAGCCGATGATCAGCACGCTGTAAACAATTGAAAAACGCCATAAGCTCAATAATAATGAACGTAGCGCATCACTAAACATTATCGCTCCTTAATTTTAAGCAAACATACCCAAGGGTGAACGAGTAAAAGCCACCACCAATAATTGCACAAATACCGCAATAGCCGCACTGCCAGCCAACAAGCGCACTAACTGATTAGGTGCTCGCTTCAAGGCAAAGACACCCAAAACGATATACACCACCAACAGCACTACTTTAGCCGTCAACCAATCTTGGGCAATCGGATACTGCTCTAACATCAAGCATAATAGTATTGCTGCAGTAAGCAATAAGGTATCAACAATATGCGGTACAACCTTCAACCACGTTTTGCTGAGCATGGCCGAACCTTTCAGGGCTAATATCCATCGACCAATAAAGCCAACAATACTGAGCATCGCTAAAGTCATATGTAAGTGTTTCACTACTGAGTAATACTCAAGCATGGTTTTTCCCTGATTATTGTAAATGCGTCCCAACTAAAGACAGTCAGTGTATTGGCAAGCCTTGCAGACCACAAATATTTTTTAACAATTGCGCTGCCCCATATTGTGCATAGGTTGCTGATTACTCACAAAATAACCGCTTATACTCACATAATCGCTCAATAGCTGTGCTTTTTTTGTACAAAACAAAGTAAATAACGTGATCTAGCTCTCTTGGGTCGCGAGCGTATTTGTGGGAGAGTGACCGATACTCATTATCTTTTTATTAACAATTACCGGAGTCGGCCATGTCTGAAGTACCAAGTTTGCTTCCCGCCATCGACATTTTAATGTGCCATACGGGAGCGTCATTTTTAGATGCTTGTCAGGAATTGGGAATTGATCCAAACGAAATCGCTGAATTTGAGCCACCTCAGTCGGAACTGGATTAATCATCGAGGCAGCGTTAGCTGCCTTTTTTATTTAACGCTACACCATGCCTACATTTTATCCTGTTGCATCTCCCTCTCGGTTCATCAGCCTTACTCATAACTTAAGCAGACAAAGTAACCTGTTTATCGCGAGCTGCTGTGGTGGTTTACGTTATCTCGAACTGCGCACCTCTAGCTTTGATCGCGCTAATGTGGTTAAAATCCAATAAATGGGACTCACCTGCAGCAATGAACAAAACATCCCAGTTTCCATTAACGGTAGATACGCCACCAGCATGAATAATTTAGAAAATATCGATTGGTTTAAGCTAAAAGCTCAGTTTGGTAATCCACTGCTATTGCAGCACTGGCTGGGGGATTATTTAAACGGTGCAGAACAAGAGTTAAGCTTGCTAAAACAAGCCCAGCAGCAACAGCGTTGCTCGGCGGGCCTGCTAATGCAACTTCAAGGGCTTGCTTCGCTACTGTGTAGCCCAAGCTTAACTCATTGCGTCAAACAGCTGAAACACAGCCAAGCCCCAGCGGATGACTTGCAAGCGTGTATCACTAGCTACCAAGGCATTACCGCCGAAGTGACCGAATACTTACGCGCGCACTCCGTAGATTAAGGTTTTTGCAGCCAGTCGCCTGTAGCCGACTGAATGTAAGCGCCGCTGCTTGAGCGTTCAATGGCTTTTTTACCTGCCAGTGTCGCTACTTGCTGCTCTGTTAAGCCATTTTCAAGGGCGATCTGTTTATATTTAGCGACCCGCTTTTGGTTTATATCTTTCACCAAGTGAGTCACTTCGCTAGCATGGCTTACCACACCCAACAAACCATTGGTTTGTTCGCCAACCCAGCCATTGGCTTTAGCTGCATCTAGCTCGATAGCAAATACAGAAAAGCTAAGGCTCAACAACAAGGCGATTATCCAGCTATTCCACTTCATCATACTCTCCTAAAATAGCCCGCTTTCATCGGTGAATAAGTCATCAAGCTGCTTATCAACTCGAACTCTAATTTCATGATCAATTTTAACGTTCAAATTAACCGTTATTGGCTTATCCACCGCCACCTCTACTTTTGGCGTGCAAGCGCTAAGGCCTAACAAAAACGCTACGGCGAAGGCTCGGCTAACAAAGATGTTTCGTCTATCCATTGTTGCAGTTGTCCTGACAATTGTTCGCCAATGCGTAAACTTCGCAATAGCTGATAAATGTTCTCTTGATGACTATAGTTCACCGTCACCAAACTTGGGCTGACATGTTGATTACGCCCAATAAGTTTAACCTGCATATCTAGTTGCCCATCTTCGGCAAAATCTAGCTGAGCTGCAAGCTTTTCATAGTTAAAGTCTTCCAATAAGCTCAACGCAAAGTCTAAAGAGGGATGTTGCGCTTTCACCGACACCAACGATTGATGAGTTAAGGCTATGTGTCCCTGCGGCTCTACTACCGCCAAATTGCCGCCAGCAATCCTTAGGCCTTGCTCGCTGATGTGCAGCGGCAAATCGCCTGATACAGAACCCTGCATGCTCAGTTCTAATTCGGGGTATAAAGCCACCAGCTCCGGCAACTGAACTCCCTGCAATTGCAAGCTTGCCTCGCTAGGCAGTGTTAAGGGAAGTTGAACAATATTGCCGCTTCCCCCCAATACCGAAAAACCAATATTTTCTAGCTGTACGCTGCTCCACTGGCTGAGCGTTGCCGCATGAGTCTGTCGCCAATCTAGCGACAACTGACTAAGCGGTATACCAATATCCCATTGCGCTAATTTAGCCGTGCCTTGGTGCATCCAGCCTATTTCCGCTTGATGCGATATATGCCCACTCAACGAGCCGTTTTCAAAAATCAACTCATCCCAAATTGCATTAATACCATCGAGGGTAAATTGGTTCTCAAAAGTATCTATATCCCAATCAAAACTACACGCAGCTTGAGCCGATAACAAATTCAGCGGAGCGGGTAAATCAACTAAGGCCTGTTGTAGCGGCAACAAATTATGAGTACGTAAATGCCCACCAAGCGTTAGCTGAGGGCTTAGTTGCCATTCCCCCCTGCCATCTAGCGACCAATCGGCTACATGCACTTGCCATTGATTTTGCTCAAGCTGCCAGCGAGCCTCGGGGACCCGCGTATCGCTCACCAGCAACGCACTGCTACTGGCGGTAACTCGCCATGCTTGCCACCCCGCTAACTGACCTTTCAAACTAGCTGGATAGGCAGGTAACTGAATATCAAACGACAAGGCTAATTGCTTGCCCACATTGCCAGACATTGCTAGCTTCATTTCCGCTAAACGAGGATCAGCTAACCACGATTGCTGGGTAAGAGTGGCAAGGGTTGTTAGGCTATTAGCCGAAAGCTTAGCACTGAGCGCTAACGTTTCCTGCTTGGGCATCACTTTTAAAGTAAGGGCAAACTCCCCTTTGCTTTGGAAATTGGCCTGCCATTGCTGCGCTTGCTGTACCAGCTTTAGCTCACCGCGAAATAGCAACTGCCCACCATTCACAATATTGAGTTGCTCTACCCCAACGCTAGTGGCAGCTAGGCTAAGCGGTGAGCGTTGTAGCTGCTGAAACATCTGCTGTATAGGAGCTTGCCATTGTGACAGCTTAAAGCCCCCCGCTTGGCTGGCTGAAGAGCCTTGCTCTAGCAAACAGGCAATATCAAGGTCTAGCTGCTTAATGTTTAACGCCAGCGGCAAGCCTTGTATTTGCAAACCGGAGCTCGTTACCGCAGGGCAGCCCCCCCAGTTAGCCTTGGCAAGGTTGCCGGCTAAATCACTAACATTAGCGGCTGCTGCCCCACTGCATAAGATCAGGCTAAACAGCCACACACCGGACCGTAGTAAAGCTAAACCAGAGAAAATAGCAGCGGCATAGTTAGCCATGAAACGTCTCAAACAAGCCATCCTATCGCTTGATTTTAATACCCGCATACTAAGCGCTTTTAGCCAAAATAACGAGCCGCTCAATAGTTACTGCTTAATTTATGCTTGACGAATCAGCAATGAATAGCGATAACTTAAAGACCTAAGCAAGCCTTAGGTCTTGTTATTATAGTGATTCGCATTCAGCCACTCAGCCACCTTATAAGGACATAGCTATGTTTCTGACTTCAATAAAATTGCTTTCAATACAAGGAGCTTGCTAATGCCTTGGTGGTGGTCGGCAGTAATGGCGCTAATAATTACCATGGTGATTTATCAGCTTTGGCGAAACGTACAGCAACGACGCTGGGACTCAAAACAACCATTACATAGCTTACAGGTTGTGATTGCTAAACGAGAGCAAGTTCCGGTGACCAAAATACACTCCAACAAAGAAAACGAAAACCGCCATATTCGTTACCGCTACTTTGTAGAATTTAGGCCACAAGAAGGCGGAGAGTCGCGTCGTTTCCAAGTGAAAAAAGCCCAGTTTGAGCAGCTAGAGCTAAATTTACGCGGCGAACTCACCATCCAAGGCAGCCGTTTAATTAGCTTTAAAAGCGCCGAGCTCAATGAAGATACCCAGCAAAATAGCGACTAATACCAGCGCTTAGCTCGCCAATGTCAAAAAGCGCTCTCCGGCTGCCACACCGAGTTGGTAGTCTTTGTCTAAATCGGCCTGCTTGCTACCCAGCAATTTACTGGCTAATTCTTGGCTGGGATAAATTTGAGTTATTTGTGCATCATGCGGTGGCCGAGCGATAAAGTCTAAGGCTCGCTTATAGGCCTGCTCATGCTCTAACATGTAGTCAATGGCTTTCGGGCATTGCCCTGATGAACACACCCAAGCTTTTAACCAATGCATCCAAGGCGACTCTACTTGGTAAGATTCGGGTTTAGTGCGAATAACCACTATTTTGCGCGCCCCTTGGCGATAGGCTTCTTCTACGGGGAGCGGCGCCACTAAGCCCCCATCAACATAGTTGTGGCCATTAATGTCTACGCCCCCTTTATATAAAAACGGTAAAGCGCTTGAAGCTTTTAAAAAATCGATCCAGTTTTCACTGTTTGGGCTGAAATACTGAGCGCTTTTGTCATCGACTTTGGTAGCAGCAAACAACAAACGTCGTTGCAATAATTGCTCTGAAGCACAATTTACTTTTAAGGGCTCGGCTTGCTGATTAACCTGTTCAAAATACCAATCTAAATCCACTACGCTGCGACCAGCAATAGAACGACTCAAACGAAAAAACCTTTTACTTGAGGAGCTTAAGGCTATTGATTTATGCGCAAAGCCCGGCTGACAGGTCATGTAACTCGACAAATTTTGCGCACCAGCAGAGGTACCAATCAATAGACTAAATGGATTGAAGCCCGCGGCTAACCAACGGTCTAACACCCCAGCAGTAAATATGCCTCGTTGCCCGCCCCCTTCGGCAATTAAGGCCATATCACCTTCGATGGGGCTGCGATAACAAGACCCAGAGCAAGGGCTTATTGATGGCGCGGCATTCAACATCACTATCATCCTTATAAGGTCAACAAAGACGCTAGCTTAACGGCACAGAAGCAATATTAAAATTCGATTGATTTTATGAATTTGATAGGTTTTAACGATGCAAATTAGCGTTTGATTGAACCGGCAATACTAGCGGCTAATCGCTTAAAGGGAACTAAGGCCACTAACAAACCAACAGCGATAAACAATGCCCCTAAAGCATGGTAACTAGCCAGTTGCTCGCCAAGAAAAGAAATACTCAATACCGCGCCAAATAATGGCATCAAATGAATATACTGACCCGCAATGTTAGCGCCAACCACTTTTACTCCGTAGTTCCATGCTAAATAGGCTAACAGCGAAGGAAAAATGGCAACATAGGCCAAGGCGGCGATACTTGCTCTGCTTAGCTCGAACTGAGCTTGAGGCAGACTTAGCCAATAAAAAGGGCTTAGCACCAATGAGCCCACCACCAAGGTACACCCCAAAAATGCAGCACCAGTGAGATCGGCAGGCTTAAAGCGCAAACCAATCGAATATAAAGCCCAAATGAGGGATGACAATACGATCCATGCATCGCCGCTATTAATACTTAATGACGCCAATTGCTGCCACTGGCCTTTCACCAATAACGCGAGTACGCCAGTAAACGACAAAACAATACCCATGAACTGCCGAGCAGAGATCCGTTTGCCTAAGCAAATCCAGCTCACCAGTAAAATAAAAATTGGGATCATCGAGTTAATAATAAGGGCATTGGTGGCGGTGGTGGTTTGCAGGCCAATGTAGACACAAGAGTTAAACCCCGCCACCCCTAAGCAGGCCAGTATTACAATGCGTAAACCGTTCGCAGCGATCACTTCTCGCTGTTGCCACATGGTGCGATAAAGCAAGGGCATGGCGATCAGCATTGCTAGCGTCCAACGCCAGTAAGATAATGACATTGCAGGGATTTGTTCTGAAATATAGCGGCCCGTAACAAAATTTCCGGCCCAAAATAATGGGGGTAGTACCAGCAAACCATAAGCCAACAGCTTTCCCTTCATGACAACTTCCTTATCTACCCTAGACGACCACCACTTAGGGCTGTTAGGGTATAGCATCACGCATTGTTTTGCAGTACTATCCCGCCTGCGCGATGATAGCGTTTTCTAAATTAACAGACTTTCATGGGTAACGATCAATGGATCTACTTGAGGCGATTAATGCAGGGTTGCATGTAACGGCAATTATTTTGCTGGCAGGAGCACTCTACTCAGAAGCCTTTTTATTCCGTCGCGGAATGACCGAAGATGATGTGAAAAAGCTACTGCTAGCCGACGCGACACATGCTTTTTCCACGGTGTTGATTTTTATTACCGGTGCCCTGCGCCTTTTTGTATTCCACAGCACCAGCCACTCGTATTTAGACAATCCATTTTTTGCCTTAAAAATGCTGTTGTTTTTTGCCGTTGTATTATTGTCAATTTACCCATCGACTACCTTCTATCGGTGGCGAAAATCACTAAAACAAGGCAAACCATCAATGATTAGCTATCGACAGCATTCATCGGTTATTTGGTTAATCCGCCTAGAGCTAGGTGCCTTACTACTAATTCCTATGTTGGTTACCTTGGCACGCGCAGGTTTTGGCAGCTAGTCGATAACAGTGTCATTTAGTGTGATAATTTTCGCGCTAAACGCTCACTCAATCTTCATACTGAGCAGCCGAAATAAGGCAACGCCTGACTAATTTAAAGAGGCCATTATGAGCAGTTCAGCCTATCAGCTCAGTGTTGAAGACAACTTAGACTCCGTTTACGCACATACCATTTTTCCCTACTGGCAACAAAATGCCGAGTGCTTACAATTTGATGGCGTAAATGGTCGCAAGATTTGTTTCGCTAAATTGCCCCCCCAAGAGGCTAATGGCAATGCTATTGTCATATCGCCCGGCCGCACCGAAGCCTACCTCAAATACACAGAACTCGCCTACGACTTAACCCAGCAAGGTTATCATGTTTATATTATTGACCACCGTGGGCAAGGCTTGTCAGAGCGAGAAACCAAGCGACAGCAGCCTGGTGATGTGGCCCAGTTTCAATATTATGTCGACGATCTAGCCCAACTGCTTGAGCAATTTGTATTGCCCAAGCAATACCAACAATGCTTTTTATTGGCCCACTCTATGGGCGGCGCGATCGCTGCACATTACTTGCAGCAACAACCCAATGTATTTACGGCGGCAGCGTTATCGGCCCCGATGTTTGAAATTAACTTAGGCGCTGTGCCAATGTTTGCGGCAAGCGCCTTAGCGTCGCTAATGGTGAATATAGAGCACACATTTAACTGCGGCCCTTACTACGCGCCAGGCCAATCAGATTATAAACACGGCAGCTTTAGCACTAACTTGCTCACTCATAGCCAAATACGCTTTAAGCACATGCAGCAGGTATATCGAGATAACCCGCAAATTCAATTAGGGGGCCCAACCAACCGTTGGCTCTATCAAAGCTTTAAGGCGATGCAATCGATTATTGAACAAGCCAAAACTATCAATACTCCGCTATTATTATTACAAGCCGAACAAGATTCTATTGTTATGGCCGCGGGCCAAAATGCCTTTTATGAATCGCTAATGAGCACGGCATCACCTCACAACAAACTGTTGCCAGTGCCTGGTTCAAAACATGAAATATTGTTTGAAAGTGATAGCATTCGTCACCCGGCCTTAAGCAGTATTCTTGATTTTTTTGCCAGCCATACCAATTAAACGGTAAGCCGTGTTCTGGCTTGCCAGGAGTAAATACCATGTACCAACTTATCGCCACCGATCTAGACGGCACCTTATTAAACGCTGAGCACCAAATATCAGAGCACACCCTACAAACCATTACTTATTTGTATCAGCAAAATGTTAAGTTTCTTATCGCGACAGGCCGTCATTACATCGACGTGCGGCCGATTGCTGACCAATTCGACTTTCCCATGTATCTGATTACCTCTAATGGCGCTCGAGTACATAACAAGCAAGGTGAAGTGCTATTTCGCGCCGACCTTAACTCGCAGCAAATTAACAAGATATTAGCGATTTCGGCCAACTACCCACTACACCGCAATATTTACCACGAAGACAACTGGTATGTAGAAGAAGAAAATGAATATGTTCGCTCTTTTAATCAGCATTCTGGTTTCAATTATCAGGTCATCAATTTTGATGAGCTAGAACACCAGCACATTTGTAAGTTATTCTTTGTGGCCGAGCACGACATTTTGCTTAAGTTAGAAAGCGATCTAAACAAAGAGTTTGGCGACAACCTCAACATCACCTTCTCACTGCCTGATTGCCTAGAAGTTATGGCACAAAAGGCCAATAAAGGTGAGGCGCTTAACGCCGTATTAAAACAAAAAAATATCGCCGCTGAAGACTGCATCGCCTTTGGTGATGGCCTAAATGACAAAGAAATGCTCGCTATAGCAGGAAAAGGTGTGATCATGGCCAATGCTCACGACCGTTTAAAGTTGACATTACCTCATTTAGAACAAACACTTAGCAACAAAGAAAATGGCGTTGCCGAATATTTGATCGGCACCTTCAAGTTGTAGCAGTCTTCACAAGGGAAAAATAATGAGGCTTTTAACATCTCTGAGCATGCTCGTGTTAACCAATATCACTTTATTAGCCTGTTCCCAGTCACCGCCTCCGCCGCCTGCAGAACCGGCGCCCAAACCCATGGCCAGCGTAGCCAAACTCAACCCGATAACCGAGATAAAAGGCACGCTAAACACCAGCCAACAAGGGGCTACCTTTACCCCTTGCCAAGGCGAGCGCCAATACTGGCTTGAGTTAAGCACCAACGACCGCCAGCTATTAAGCCGCTTTGCCGACAATAGCTCCGTATATGTCGAATTTCGTGGCCGCTTTAGCAATGTGAGTAAACAGGCACCTCAAGCAGACTATTTAGCCAAAATAAGCCCACAAGACTGGCTATATATGGCCAGCGAAGGGCACGGTTGTAAGGCAAATATTGCTGAACTCAGCGCACAGGGCAACGAGCCCGGTTGGCGCATTGACATTGAAGAAGGCAAGCTACTACTTAGCACCATGTCGGGCTCTGCGACTAAAACCATTACTCGCAGTGGTATCGACAATGGAACCCATTTTTGGGAAGCCGGCTCAGAGCTGCAACTTACGGTGACTAAACAGCAGTGTTTAGATAGCATGGCCGATACCATTTATTCTTATCAAGCCCAGCTAAACTACAAAGGCAAGAGTTATCAAGGCTGTGCCAGACGCCCATTTGCCCAACAGTTGGAACAACTTACTGGCTATTATCAAGTTAAACTGCCCACAGCATCAGGCAGCGGCAGAGTGGTAAACCTAAGCCTCAATGGCGACTTCAGTGCCGAACTACAAAATACTTACCTTGAACAAGATAAAAGCTTTGTTGAAAAAGGCTATTGGTACCCTATCAGCCATTCAAGCTTGGCGCTTACCTTAAGCCAAAGCAGCAAAAAGCAAGTAAAGAGCGACATGCTATTTGATTGGGACGGACGCTTATTACACTTACGTAATCCCGAACAACAACAGCAAGGCAGTGTTGGCCTAAGCATGATGAAGATGGACGGCCCAGCCGTCACCGCAGCCAATCCCCCAAAAACTTACCAACAACGCAGTTTTGAACCCGCCACCTTACTGGCTAGCAGCGACTACGATCCCGCCGTAGAAGCCGCATTAAAGCAATATTTTAAATTGCACCGCACCGAACTCAACGGCACTAAATACCAATGGTGGAAGTTTGATTTAAATGGCGATGGAAAAGACGAGATCATTACCTATGTAGACTGGTGTGGCAGTGGCGGTTGTAGCTTATTGGTATTTGAGGCCAACGACCATAATCATCGTTTTTTAAGCAAAACAACCTTAGTACATACGCCCTTTTATTTGGCTAGCTCTAGCAACGCCCGCTGGCAAGATCTGCTGATTGAAGTATCAGGCGGTGGAGCCACTCCTGGTTTACGTTTGCTGCGTTTTGACGGTTTAAGCTACCCGCTAAACCCCAGTGTGCAACCTAATGCGCCATCGCCTGCCCCAGTCAGTGGAATCACCTTCTACGCTGAATCATTTGGCAAGGGCGCAGGCCGTGCGCTTAACTAGCCTATATCATTGCTAGCCCAATCATAGCGCTAGCGTTACAATGCCCCTGATTTTTCAGGGGCAAGTTATGACACAAGCATTCGACGTTATTATTATTGGCGCTGGCGCCGCAGGTTTAATGTGCGCAGCTACCGCCGGCTATCGTGGCCGATCAGTACTGGTAATAGATAACGCCAAAAAGGCGGGCCGTAAAATACTGATAAGCGGTGGCGGCCGCTGTAACTTTACCAACCAACAAGTGGCCCCTGATAACTTTTTGTGTGGCAACCCGCACTTCGTAAAATCGGCGTTAGCGCGTTACCCCTCAAGTAACTTTATCGAGTTAGTAGAGCGTCATGGCATTGAATACCACGAGCGTGACCACGGCCAACTGTTTTGCGACGACAGCGCCAAGCAAATCGTAGATATGCTACTTACCGAATGCGAATGGGCAGGCGTTACCATTAGCCTACGTAGTGAAATTAAATACATTAAGCAGTTAGATGAGCAGCGGTTTGAAGTTCACGCTGGCGGGCAATCTTATCAGGCCAACTCGCTGGTTATCGCCACTGGCGGTTTATCTATGCCTAAATTAGGTGCCACGCCCTTTGGTTACAAACTGGCCGAGCAGTTTGGTTTAACGGTATTACCAACCCGCGCAGGCTTGGTGCCGTTTACCTGGCATAGTGAACAAAAAGAACGCTTCGAAGCCCTCTCAGGCATCGCTGTACCCACTTGCATCACTGCTGCCAACGGCAAACAATTCAGCGAAGCCTTATTGTTTACCCACCGCGGTTTATCGGGGCCAGCCATTTTACAAATATCTAACTACTGGCAACCCGGCGAAGCCATCAGCATCAACCTGTTGCCTAAACAAGACGCTAGCGCATTGTTAGAACAAGTATTGTTACAACACCCCAAACAAAGCCTTAAAAACACCTTAAGCCAATGGTTACCTAAGCGATTAGTAGAAGCCTTGTTTAACGAAGCCCAACTGGCCAAAGCACTTAATCAGCTTGGCCACGGCGAACGTGATGAGATTGCCGATAAGCTAAATAACTGGCAAATCACCATGAACGGTACCGAAGGCTACCGCACCGCTGAAGTCACACTAGGCGGCGTAGATACCAACGAACTAAGCTCTAAAACCATGGAAGCGAATAAAGTAAAAGGCTTGTATTTCATTGGTGAGGTGATGGATGTGAGCGGTTGGTTAGGCGGTTTTAATTTTCAATGGGCCTGGGCCAGCGGTGTGGCCTGTGGGCTAGATTGTTAGTTGTTTTGATGAAATTATGTTTTGATGAAATTAAAACGAAGACTGTTTGAATAGAACGAAGACAATCTTTTTAGTAAAAATAACTAACGCATTGAAATAATAGGAAATAGATTGTCTTCGTTTTGAAAATAAATGTTCTAACCGGAAGCGCTAATTTTCTCGCATCGAAAAGAACTAGCCACAACACGCGTAATCCTTTGGCTTCGTGTTGTAACTCAGCTTTGGACAAAAGCTTCTTAGAGCACTTAACCTAATGCAATCGAGTCTGATGAGAAAAAGTATCTTGAAACATTAAACGTTTGCTACAGCTAAGTGTTGAACCTCATAATCCAAGCCTTATGTTTTGACTTGAGAGCTAATTTATTAGTAAACATTGCTCTAAGAAGCCCTATCCTGCGGTGCCCCTCAATTAACTGGTTATCAGTCATATGATCATTATATTCAGCACCTTTCGGATGAATTAAGGATGAAGCCCCCTTAGCAATAATAATAGGCTGCGGAAAACTACCTTTTTCAAGCATATAGTTTGCGACAAAATCCCGCTCATGAACCTGCTTAATATAGCGTTCGCCAACATATTCGTAATGCTCCATCTCCTTAGGTATATGAGTTATCGTGCGACACTGTTCAGTTGAAAGAGACTTCCGTCGGAATGACCATTTTTCAGGTTTCATTTGTGCCCACATTTCCAAAAACGTGTCGTTATGCCTATATATCCATTGCTCTACGACATTTTTTGGTATGTTTTTTAAAGTCTTTGGCCAACGAGCGTAATAAGACTTAAAAGTCTCAAGCTTAAAATCATTGATATGCCTTACAATCGGCACGTCAATTTTTCCAAACTTATGAGTTGTTTTCCCCCGCTCGCCCTTTTGCTTTTTAGCCAACTTCCTTTTCAGCTTGCGTGCTGTTGCAATTTTTTTCTGACGTTTTTTATTCATTATTTCCTCAAGAACTCATAAAACACTTAACGCCCAATTAATGTGTGAGCAACGCTGTCACAGGGCTAAACCACTTCGCCTTAAACACAAAACTCAACCTGAAGTAAAAGCGCCAAGCGTTGCGAATCATTGTTGAATTGTTTGTTAGTATTCTGTTCCTCAAAACGGAAACTCATGTAATAAACCACGCCACCTTGTGAGTGAGTGAGTGAGTGCGAGAGCAGCCATAGAAAGGAGCGGAAGCATGAGCGCTAATATTTTATTTTACACCATGAAGAACAGATGTTAAATAAAAGACAGCTTTGCATAACCAACCTCCTTATCTTAACACTTTTCCCAAAGAGCTTAGCAAGGCGATGGAATCACTTCGTGAAACCATCACCCTGCCAAAAGGGTACTTAGGAGAATGATGGTAAAGTAAAATAATAAAGCCACTCCGGGCGCTCGCGCAGCTCACTACTCGCTAGGCATTTATGATTTTCCTTGACCATCCAGACCCATCTCTGGAAATTTTTAAGTTAACCAACGACATCAGATTATTTGGCGATTTGATTAGAAAATATATGGCGTTCAGGTGGGGTGTAGAAAGTGCAACAAGGCGAGCCATCTGGACTTAGCGCTTACGAAACTAATGGGAGCAATCCCAACACTTTCCACCTTAGTGTTGGGATTCGCAAAGCCAGTCTCAACCGAGTTTATGTCTGAAACTGTGTAGGTAAATTAAGCAAAATCAACGACTCTGCCTCCTTTGATTCAGAAATTTCACTCTGGTTCTTCGTTAGACTCAAAGCCCAAGTACTCGGTATCTTCGCTAATGCGTTTTAAAGAGCTATCGCTTGGCGTGTATATGTACCGACTAGTAACTTCCATTAATTTTGCATCGTTGGCAAAACCTCGGCTGAACTGTTTTCTACAAAAACGCGAAAATACCAAAGACTGACCAAGCTTGGACAGGTAACTATCTAAGGTGTCTTTCCTAATAAACAAAGAAGAATTTCTATCAAAGTTATGACTAAACGCAGCTAAGTCTTGGTTTTCATCGAGCCATCCACTGTCTTGATCCCAGCGAAGATTCATCTTCTCAATTAAATCAGGACAAGGCATATGAATAGAGCTTTGTTCAACATTGCTTGAGTAATCGTACTCCCACTCCCCACCTCTCAATAGTTGAATGCTAGAGAATATACGATGGTCATCTGAAATAGTCGTATCTTGTTCAACAATACATTGTTTGAAAGCTGAGCTTCTAGGGTATTCCGCCAAGTAGACACGGTAGCAGTGGTCATTACTATGATTGTGGAGTTCGAATGCTTCGGTGTTGCTAGGGTCAACAAAATAGCCGTGATAACTAGAGATACCAAGGAAGCTTTCAGCGTCGAACGAGACGTCGTCCTCATCTCGCTTAGCGTGAACCTCTGAATAAAAACTCAAGTTAACCCATGTGGTACCGCTCTCGTCATTCAAGACAAGTACGTTGCTTGCAACGAAATAGTCGTCAGTCTGCAACCAATAGTTCACATTACTTTCTGGTGGCTCAAGCTCTTGTATTATTAGGCTTCTGTGAGGGTATTTTTTCTTTGATGATAAATCTCTTATGTCTGATATATCAACCTTTCTAAGCTCTAACGACCAGAATCTATCAGAGGTTAATTGTGGTTCCCAGCGAGATTCGGTCGTTGCTACATTGGCAGCCAACAGACCTATCAATCGATGAAAAGCAACCCAATAACATTTCTTGCCGATGGTTTCTGCATAGCCGGGTTTTGCTCTTCCTCTTCCATATTTATGAAGAGTTGCCAAGTCATGCTTGAGGGCTCCATTACCATATCCGGGATAGCCGATATATTCGGTTTCTCTCATAATCCAGCAGGCAACATTCTCAAGAGTTATGTTCTGTGATTGTAGGTCAAAGGCTCTAAGTCTTGGTTCAACGACATAGCGCCAAAAGTCAGGACCTAGTTGATCCCCCCATAGGCGCATGTTTGAGGGCAAATTTTCTAGTGTAAGCAAGGTCTGCACATCGCTTAGATTAGGCCATGTAAATGGCAGAGAAGGAGTTACATATTGATTTGATATTCTGTCTTCTTCAATCCCTAGTTTCACAATCTCCTGCCTCAATAGCTGGGAGTGCTCTCGAATTAAAATGTTATTTGAACCGCTATTTGCTCCAATATATCTATTTAATGGCTGTACAAAGTCCTCAGCGGACTCAGGTGAAAACAAGCAGGACGTATACATAGCCTGAATCAGGCTTTCAAGTATGTAGTCGTCGTCACACCCAGTAAAAGTGTTTACTGCATGCAGGCATATCATAGGATATTGCTTAAAAAGCAAGCAAAGGCATCTTGTTGCTTGATCTCTGACTCGTCGATCCGTAGCTGAACAACACCAAAGTAAAGCCGAGGATGCTAATTTATAACTTTCTTCGGGCCAATTGGTTGCTTCTATTTTCTCCAAAGCTTCAATTAGAAACCAAATTGCACCTTTCTTATCATATGACGCTGATAAGGCGACAGAAAGGTAGGTATCTCTTGATGGAGAGTCTTGTCGCCATTGAAAATCTTTGAACCAACTTTCTGCGTTTAGATAATGACTTGGAACTATAGATAGCTGAAATAGGCTTTCAAAAACTGTCTGCCACAATCCGCCCGTTCTTAATGCCCCAAACATATGTTCTTCAATAGCAGGGGTAACACTTTGCTTTGAACGCCAAGTTAGTGACTTTACAAAAAGGCCATGTGCTAAATCGTTGTCTAAGCCTAAGCGGTTATCAGTGATTTCGATACCGATCTCTTCAGGGAGAATACTTGCAAGAGCTTCTAAGACGCCACTCTCCACATCGGTTAAAATCGCCAGTTTTTCTGCAAGGATTGATAGTTCACTATTGCCAGCCTCTTGATAGGATTGAACTATTGAAGATGCACGCAGCATATCTCCAAACCTCTGATAACCGAACCTAATGAGAAAATCTTCATCGTCAGTCGCTGACAAAATTAGCAGCTGCTCTTTAACTAGCTCATCAATAAACCTTTCTGGAAGTAGCTCATTTCCTAGAATAGGTTTAATTGTATTTACGGCAGTTTCCCAATTTATAGTTTGAGTTTCTGAATGAGCTAGAATACCAGCCAATTTGCTCATTACCGCTCTAACTATATTTTTAGGACTGACGTAGTCTAATCGCTCTCTCAATGAGTCATCGATTTGCTTGAGGTGTTTAGAAAAAATGGTTGAGAAGCCACTAGTCGACACATCAAGAGAACAAGATTCCTCCGACTTGTGAGTTTTGAAGACCAAATGTAGAAGTAATGGGTTTCGTAGCTCATCTGTAAAAATAGGTGTTATCTCACTTTCAACATTGTAGCGTTGAGAGAACGAAGAGAGGACATCGTGAAAATTCCTAGTGAATCCAATATGACTATATGCATAGCCAGGGAATCGTTCATCAACAACTAAATTGGCATATATATCGCGACTAGACACTACAATCTTGATGCGAGGATATTCATTTAGTTGCTGGATTATTTCTGGCAGTTTGTTTTTCCACTTTCTTGCCTTTGCTCCTTCATTTAGCGCATCGATAGCAATAACAAAACAATAGTTATTGGCTTGAGCACTTGCTTGAAGACAAGATAGTAATTTGTCTCGACCAACATCGGCCCCAAAGCCTAGTTTGCTTCTTACTACATCCCAAGGTTCCGCATTATCAAAGTCTTCCCCAAATAGCACTAGAGTATGAGCGCCTCTGTCGAGTCTTCTCTTCGCAAAACTTACGATAGAATGTGTCTTGCCAGCACCTGCTGGACCGGTTAGTAGGAAAGATCGAGCGTGGCAGGACTGAATCAGAGGGCTGTTGAGAGAATTTTCGATATCTATTATCGAAGCAAGCAATTCCCTTGAGGCATCTAGGTTCTCAGCAGGGAATACACACATATATTCAGCCTGGAATTGTCTAAATGAAGGCGTATCACTACCTTCACCGTGTTCTGCAAAAAACTTTTCCTCTTGCTGTCTTATAGCATTTTCACAGAGCGGTTTAAGTGATTTTATGATATCTAAATTTGAACGAATAATCGTTTGATCAATAGCATTGTGCTTACTAGAAGTTTTATCTAAAAGTAATTCTAGTAGCTGTACCGCTTGTACCCTCTCGCTTTCAGGCGTCTGAGAAAATACCTTTTCTGAATATTGAGCCTTTGTCCTAAAACTGATTTTTAATGGTTTCCATATATTAACGAGCCACTGTTTAAAATCATAAACCTCTCCAAATGAATCTAAAGCATCATGCGCTTCTGTAATTATATCTAAATCACTGCAATACCTTGGACCAGCGAAAGCGGCTGCTGAGTCAATACAGTTTTGTATCTTCTGAGATGTTAATGTATTTTCGTTAAACCAGTAGGCTGAAAAGCCACCGCTTTTGTCTATTTCTAATATCTGCTGCCTAGATATTTCAGCCGTAACCAGCTTTATATAAAGATTCGGTTTTTTAGTTTTGAAGTCGTCGCGCCATTCTTCAAATTTTTCAACTTCACTTTTTCCTCTTTTTCCTTCTGCGACTCTGCCTGTTAGATCAAACGGTATATAAATCCAGTATTCAGATAATGTTGGATGGTTTTTTAGTGCCGTGTTCAATGATTTCTTGATCTGGCCAAACTCACTATTTCCAAGCTTAAAAAAATATTTTGCTTGAATTCCTAGAATATCGCCTGTAGGGGTTTTGTAATAAGCTTCTACCCCCCCGTCACCACCATCACCGCGCAAACTAAAGAACGAAGAGTCTTGTGCTGGTTTACAATGTGCTTTAAAAAGTTGAATCGCGAGCGATTCAAAGCTGTCATTTTTACTCTTAGGTGTAGATCGAATTTGATTGAAATCTATCGTAGCCAAAATAGTTACCTTTTTACTTATATTTTGTTTGTACCTAAGCCAGCTTGTTTCAATCGGCCTGTAAGGTTTCTCATTTTACTAAATTCGGTGCCATAGCTTGGCTTGAGGCCAACCTCTTCGCAAAACTCTTTCGCTGTGATGTCTTGAAGATTATCAGCATACTTAATCATTTGGAGATGTAACTCAGCCATGTATTGATTGCGGGGAGCGCTTTCCAATATCTGGCGTATCGCCAGAAAAATCTGCTCTTTCATTGCTGTTTCTCATCTTTTATTAGAATGCATAGCTAATTTAGCAAAATTAGCTAACTAGACAATCGATAGAGATCACCCTGCGCGACTTCCACACATTTCTCATCAATCACTACTTCATGGTTATTGGCCTGATATTTCCCCTACGGGATTCGAGAAGCAGTTGCTTGGCTTCCTCTAGCTTTCCCCAGTCCATCAAATCAAAGGGGCTCTCATTTATCAGCCGGGTCAGAGACGTTGAACTCAGATTAGAAAAAGTATCTCTCGCTACTAGCATTCTTAGCTTAAAAAGGGGCAAAAAAGAGTTTGGAATAGCTATATCAACAGTTCTTTGAGGTAGCTATTCCGATTGTGAGAGTGGCTGGGCGCTTCGGTGATCTGCCTCATATCATCTGCACACCCAACGATATGAATTTCACTTTCTGCCCTGGTTATCGCGGTATAGAACCAGGCCCTATCAACTATTCTTCCTTTTTGTAGGGCAATGATGATGCGCGGGAACTGTGATCCCTGGGCTTTGTGCAGGGTTATCGCGTAACCCAGTTCCATACAATCCAGCACAGATTGCGTAACTTCGACTTTTTCGCCCGTATCCAGCGTCACTACTCCAAAGCTGTCATCTTTTGGAGTGACACTTGTCAGCGTGCCCAATGAACCGTTCTGAATGCCCTTATCGTAATGATTCTGCGTGAATAAAATCGCATCACCCATCCGAAGCAACAAAAAGAACTTATCACCGTTCATCTCGAACTCAAGTCTGTCGCTGTTTGGGTTAACAGCTTGTTGGGTGAGTTTGTTAATCTCCGACACGAGCACTTTCGTTGGTGCCATGACTCGGCTGTTGTCAGGTGATTGCTGGTAGAGGTCACAGCAGACTTTCGCAATGTCCGCTTTCTTTGCTTCGTGGAAGTAGATCGCGCCTTTACTTAAACGCTCAGGCATCAAGCCTTGATTAATCTGCTTGGAGTATTCGGGAATGCCCGTTGAACCTTCCTGCCTCTTGACGATATCGAGCATGGTGTTAGCGACTGTTTTTGCTTCAACAATGTCTGCCAGCACCTTGCCGCACCCGATGGGCGGGAGTTGATCGGGGTCACCCGTCAAAATCAATCGTACCGACGGATGAATGTGGTTCACCAGTCGATACATGGTAGGCAAATCAATCATACTCGCTTCATCAATCACCAGCAGGTGATTGGGTTGCCCTGCGCTGGGTTCGATTGGTTCCTCACGCAGTAACTTGGCAATGGTCGAGGTGATAAAACCGATTGATTCATGCAGTCTCATGGCGGCTCTGCCACTCAGGGCAACTGCGTGGATCTCAAAGCCCATTTGATGGTAAGCCCGAAGTGCGGTTTTCAGCACCGTTGTCTTGCCTGTCCCTGCGCCTCCGGTAATGCAGCTTAGGGCGTTGTTCAGACTGGTCGTCACCGCTTCTGTTTGCTTCGCGGTTAAGTCATAGGGAAGCTCCGCAACCGCAGAGCAATATGCATTATTTGCATACTGGTCATAAAGATTGTTCTGGCTCGCCAAGCCATTGAGTCGTTTGGCTACGACACTTTCCATTAGCAGTTGCGCGGTTGGGTGATAGGTTCCCGTATCAGGGTTCAGTATGTACTGGACCTTGTCATGACCGGTCTTGAATGCCTGTGCAACCAGCGTTTTGTCTTTCAGTAGTTTGTTGATACAGGGCCGCACCCTGGTGTGTGTGGTGTAGGTGTGGCCTTTTTCAATCTCTTTTCGAATCGCCGCCTCAAGTGCTGCGCTTAATCTGCGTGGATCACGATCTGTGATTTCAAGTTTGAAACCGCAATTTGCGACCAGAATATCAACTTGCTCAAATGACATGCCGAACCCAAGCAAGACATACGGATTCTGTTCAATAGCCTCAATGGATTCTTCACCGTGATGTTTGAGTAAGCGCTGCTGCACGCTGGTAGGGATTTGGTGCTCGCTCATCCAGTTACAGTAAGCCAGGTTTTTGTACTTGGCGTACCCCCTGAAAAGAGCATCTACTGAATCGTCACTCAGGATCGTTCTCAGGAGCTTTCTGGATTCAGGCGTGTCATTACCTCAGTGTGGCATGAAAGTCTTTCCCTAGGAGCTGCCAGAGCGCTCTGGCCTTACTTTCACCAACCCCCTTGAACTCTGACTCTCTGGCGATGAAGCGTATCAGTTGTTCGCCCGTTTCAGGTAAAGCACACTCAACATGCTCCGGTGATTCATAGGTGTGCTGCTGCATCACATAGTCACCCGTTTCCATATCTTTTATGGAGCGAGTGCCTTTGACTGTCCAGTGTTGGCCGAGCGACCGAGCACGTCTCTGAACAAAATGCGTTAGCGTCTTTGCCCTCTTTTTTGCTAGGTTCGATCAAACTATAATGCATTTGATAAGTCTTTATAGTATTCCGATAAGTAGCAAAGGTTCTGAGAAGAGCTATTCTTTATTAGGATTCTTGCTTACAAAGCGGCGCAATTAAAGGAGTGCTAGAAGTGGACACTAAACAATACACGCGATATGGCTGGATGTTGCTTTGCCTACCTCTACTTGTAATTGGATGTAGTTCACCCAGTGAACAAACCAAGTTAACCGATGAAGAGGTCATAGACTCGCCACCTGAGGCCGACGAGGTCAATACGTTAGATATTGGTGTGGCACCGCTCAGTGATATGAAGCCTATGAAGTACTCCATATTCACGCTTGAAAACATCGCTTTCTATAGAAAAAGCCTTCACTATGAGAACCCTGCTCAATTCACTATACATAACGATGGAAGTTGGGATTTCTATGCATCGCGCATTGCGAATTTTCGTCGTACCGGGTTGGGTGGCCAAACTTGGCACCTAACACTAAGAGCTAAGTACTATGGGGAGATTGGTTGTACGGGGCCGATAGTGCACGCACGCAATTACCACTTATTCTCGATAAAGTATCACGGTGATGAGAGAAACATCGCTAGAAGCGGACGGGATGAGAAGTTTGCAGAGCAGTCATCGCAAATACGATGCGTTAGTTACTCTCAATCGTGGCACTAAAGTACCGGTCAAATATTGACAACTAAACAGCACTGCATCAGATGACGCGCATGTTGATGTAAGGTTGTTTTGGCCCTCATAGCGAAATTTACCATTTCCACCCTCCCCCTTGCATGTGGTTAGTGGAGGATAACGCTACTAATGTGGGAAGCCAAGAATGTTTGACCGCAAATGTGAAGAATTGACACGATAACTGGCGAGTTGAGAGACAATGTTTGATCATTTTCGCACTTCATTTCGGCTCTACGAGTCCACCGAGTGACAATAAAGATTGATATATCTGAGCTAACCCTAACGTGTGCTTTATAGCGCACTGTTGTCTGCGAGTAGCTGCGTGATTTTTAGTAAAGCATGTTCAAATACAGAATGACAATCACTACATATTGGGCTTTCTAGGTCTTGCCAATAAAAAGAGAAATCTAGCCCACCATCATCCATCGTATGATTAATCCAAAAGTCCTGTAAGCCGCTTACTTCACAAAGAACGAAGTGCCATATTTGACCTTCATACCCAGTATTCCATTCGCCGAGGTATTCCACTCGAGTAATGTTTTCGATCCCTGCTTCTTCAAAAAGATCCCGCTTTGCACCGAATTCTATGGAGTCGTCACTACTCTCTAGACTGCCCTTAACGATTTAAATCCCAGCCAACGGGTGTTGGAATACAAGTATTTCAGTTCGACCATTTCGTCGTGTAACTACTGGGCAAACTCTGATCATATTTAAACCATCATTGGTAGGGATTGAATAGTTTTAACGATTAGTTTAATTAGGTCAAATTTGCATACAATAATGCGAGTCGCTATACAGTCTAAACAAACTTTGGGGCAATTTCGAGTTACGGATGGAAGCCACAAAATGTTGAGAACCTCGTATGTGGCTAGGATTCTTAGGCCTCACCAGTGGTGAAAAAAGCACATAACTGGTTCTCGGGCCTTACCATCGGCTTGGTTCTAATTGGTTGACCGCTACAATTTGCTTGGATGAAGAAACTAAAATGTTTTTTATCCAACTATGACGACCATTTCTTTGACCCGCATTTAGAGCATTTATATTTTTGATTGAAAATAACCTCCATTATCTCTTCCTTGAATGCCAAGATTGCAATGCCGCCACTCATCATTGCTACACAAATTAATAAGGCACAGCCAGTACCCGCAAATATATACTTAAGCCAAGCATAAAAGCCCATACCAGCCATGGAAGCACCAAATAACTTCAAAAAGAAATCTTTGTTGACAGTTTCGGTTTGCTCGCAGTTCATACATTGTATTTTCATGATTTTCAGCCTTTCGTTAAAGTTGCTTAAACTATAAGCCTTGAAAAACGTGTAATAAATGACATTTTTACGTACCATATTTAACGTATTCGCTCGAAAGATGGAAATGTTCATGCCCAGAACACCAAAGAATCAAACACTTGCTCTTGACCTATTTGAACTCCTTGCAACTGCAAACCTCAAGTTTTGCGTTCTAGACAACTCAATGATTAAGGCTCTTCGTCAATTAGCCATGGATATGGATACAAGCTTAAAAAAGTGTATTGATGAGCATCCAAGCACCAAAACGCTACAAACAGCACTTGGGCGTAATTTATATAAGTACCGAACGCTTAGTCTCATTATTTCCACCATTAATGCCTTCGCATACCGCGAAAAAATGAAGGGTGAGTCAATAGCGAGCCCATACCTTAAATCTGAAAGCTTTACACTGGAGGTGATAGAACTAGAGATAGAAAGAGTACAAGCGGCATACCCTAAGATTGTAAATGATGATGTTGATCTAGCTGTCGAAATGTTTATGGAGCACTACAACCTATTGGGAATGTTTTCATCGATTACTCAACAATGCTCCCAGAGTCAGTCTTTACGGTGGGATATGGGGTATTTCTATTTGTATTTTTTATTTTCGATCACACCAGCCGGAGCGGTGATAAGCCAATTCATGAGAAGAATGGAGGGGATTAACTTTTGTACACGATCAGCTAACTACCAACTCCCTACGTATGACGCACAAGACAATGAATCGTCCCACTTAATCGGATTATTCTTAGAGGGCTATATGGCATATAGGTATAGTGGCTTCTATGTTGCGAAAGCAGTGGATATTGTGAATCAAATTTCAGCCAACAAATCAATCAACCTATGCAATAAGTTCGAGCATGATGACTTAGAGCAGAGAGAGTTTGCGGTAGCAGTGAGATTGATGTATGAAAGCGATCAAGTATTACCGCATTTTGTGGTTAATGAAATCACCGATAAAGAGCTAGAGATCGCTTATACGAAAATGTTTATGGTCATTAGAGATTCATATGCCATCACAAGTGACGATTTCTTTGATGAGCTTAAACCTAGTGGGAGAAAATGGGTCAGTACCATTGGTGCTCTTATTCTCCATAATTTAAGAGTTCAACAGAACTTTGATGTTGAGGAAAAGCAATCTATAGAGGATATCAAAGAAAAAGCGGTAAATATATTAGCTAGGTACGGATGGATATTAACACCAGACACTATTTATAGGGCATATCTAAAAATGAAAATAAGATGACCGTATTGCTGGGGAACAATATAGTTTAGAGGCTTTTTTCTTAGCTCTGATACGTCAATGTGGCTCATAAATGGGCAAAGTGAGTCAGCTACAATTTGTAGACTCATAGTTGAACAAAGGGAAGTTAGAGAAAATGCTCAAATCTAATTTAACCGCAAATTGGAAAGTGACAAAATGATCCTGACAAATCCAATGTATAAAGTATCTGCATGGTCTTCGAACTCAACATAAAAAGCAGTAGAGATGATCAAATCTCTACTGCTCCATAGTTTCTTACCTTATAAGAGCAAATCACTGCGCCTTAACGTCAGACATTTTTTCGAAACTGAGGCATGTAATCCAAGTTAGCGTCAATGGTTTCATTTAAGGCTGTTTCTAGGACGGTACCAGTAGTGACAAGCGGGTTTAAAACTAGCGCTCGGTGCGCTGTGTTTCGATCTCCAGTAATGGCCGCTTCCACCGTCAGTGATTCAAATTCTTTCAATACCTGAATTAGACGCAAAGTATCGTTCGGGAATGGTGCAACGTTTAATGGAAGTGGGCCTGATTTAGTGATCACGCTGCTCACTTCTACTGTACAGTCATTGGGGAGCCCTTCAATGGCGCCATTGTTTCTTGTGTTTACATGCATAATAGTACGCTTGTCATTGAAGATAGAGCTCATTAGTTCACAAGCTGCTTCTGAATAATATTGCCCGCCACGCTTTTCTAACTCTTTAGGTTTTTCATTTTGTTCTGGATTTCGATAGATATCAAATAATCTATTTTCCATCGCTTTAACCACTTCACCACGTGTACCTTGCCCACTCGCTTCTTCCAGTTCTTGACCCAAGATGTCTTCACTGGTGTAGTAGTAACGTAAATAGGCACAAGGAATCATGCCCATATTACGCAGCAGTTCCGCAGGCCATTTAAATTTAGGGATATTCTGTGGCACAAGTGGATCATTGCCTGAAAGCATTTCTTCAACCACATCTTGCAGTTTATCGCGCCCCTCATGAAGTACTTTACGTGCCCAGATGAAGTGGTTTAGCCCAGCGACTTGCAATACGAAATCTTGTTCATTTGCGCCAAGCATTTTTGCTATGCCTTTTTGCATAATTACAGGGACATTGCACAAACCTACAGCTTTCACTTTGGTATGTTTCAAGATAGCTTCTGTCACCATACCCGATGGATTGGTAAAGTTAAGTAACCAAGCTTCAGGACACAATTCTTCCATCTCTTTTGCTATTTCTAAGGCGATAGGAATCGTGCGACATGCGTTTGCAAAACCGCCTAATCCATTGGTTTCTTGACCAATCATTCCATACTTAAGAGAAATACGTTCATCACGAATTCGACCTTCTAAACAACCCGCGCGAAATTGTGAACAAACAAAATCTGCCCCTTCAAGTGCAGGTTTTCGATCTAAGGTCACATGAACGGCAATATGTGACATATTATTCTTGGCCAGCATACGGCGTGTTAAATCACCGATGATGCTAACTTTTTCTGCACCATCTTCAATATCAACCAACCACAACTCACCAATGGGAAGTTCATCGTTACGCTTTATTAGGCCTTCAATAAGCTCTGGAGTGTAACTTGAGCCTGCACCAATAACGGTGATTTTTATATTCTTGTTCATCGTAATGCCTCGCATGGATAAGATAGGCTAATTTAAAAGCATACCCACCTGGTTTACAAACCAGAATTTAGCTGGTATGAATTAGCCAAGCTAATCCATATAGTTGTATGCACCATGAACCAAAAACAGCAAATGCTATCCAACATGTACACTTTTGCCATCGCGGGTAAATCTCTTAGCTTTACCAAAGCCGGTGAAGAGCTGTTTATTACACAAGGCGCTGTTAGCCAAAGAATTAAATCTTTAGAGAAGCAACTGGGTTTTAGTTTGTTTGTAAGGTTAACAAGGAGACTTGAACTGACCAACGAAGGAAAACGCTTACTTCATGCTTTAAATCAGTCTTTCGAGGTCATATTCTCCGAGCTAGATGATATTAAATTTAACGAGTTACGAGGCGAACTCTACATTGGCGCGGCACCCACGTTTGCTCAAAGGTGGATTCTAGAGAGGCTTCCAGATTTTCAACAACGCTACCCAAATCTGAAAATAAAGTTGAGAGTAAAAGCGAGCCGCTTAGACTTTCAACATGAACCTGTCGATATCGCCATATATTACAGCAACAACGAGCATCCAGGGTTCTATCATAAACGCTTGTTTGACGAGATATTAGTCCCCGTATGTAGCCCTCAGTATTTCGATGAATATTTTGACAATGCTGATCCAGTTGCAACGCAACTCTCAAACGTCTCATTTATCCATTGTACAGAATCATTAGAGGGCACTGAGCCAGACATAGAATGGTCAGTGTGGCGCGATCATCAACAAGACGAAGAACTACAATCCCTAGATATAATGAAAAAAACGTTTCAAATTAATCATTCTGATATGGCTATGATCGCCGCTCGAAATGGATTAGGTATAGGCATTGCTCGGAAATCACTTGTGCAAGAATATTTAGAAAATGGTCAGTTAGTTATGCCACTCTCCGAAGCGCCATCCGGTCTGGGATACGACTTAATATGTATGCAAGGACAACAAACCAGACCCAAAATAGCGGCATTTATAAACTGGATGTCATCACAGTTAACAATGTTAGACGCCTAGAGAGTTCGTTCACTACCATTTCTTAACTCACTTTATTTGGCAAACGTTTAGTAAGACTGCGTAAGCGAGTAATATATGCATGAGCTATTGCTCTTAGGTGCAATGGGCATAAAGGTGTTTAAATATCGCCTTTACTTAAACAAGAAAACGCTTGAAACCTAAAATGCAGGTGGCTGGTCGATTTGTTTCGCACTTTCTTTAATCCCCACCAGATGCGCCCCCACCGTCAGAGCTTCCTCCACCGAAGCCATCAGAGGCGTTCCCATCTTTAAGTAGACCCCAAATACCTAGAATAATAAACCCAGCAAATCCCAGTAAAACCCAGAACAATCCAGCGTTTTTCTTACGGTCAACAGAAAGGGCTATAAGTGTGGATAATAAAGCTCCGACACCGCCCAAGATATACCACTTATACCATTCAAAAAAAGAAACAGGCTCAGTGACGGCGGCTACGATTGCGTCAGTACCACTAACAATACCTTGCGAATAGGCATCAATTTTGAAGCTTGGGTATATGGTTTCATCAATGATGACCTTCATTATGTGGTTGAAGCGGCTTGGGTAGCCCGCACCAAGCTCTATACGTATCTTTCTCCCGCGTTCAGACACAAGCAACATGACACCGTCGTTTTCTGGAAGATTGCCGACTCCCCATTTATTAAAGAGGCTGGTGGCAAATGATTCCCATGTGGAGAATTGGTCACGGTATAGTTCAAAGTCATTTATGGTTACCACCGTTATCTCTATACCTGTGTAATACTCGACACTCTTTAACTTTTCAGTGAGTTCTACTTCATCACTGGAGCGGATTAAGCCCGCAAAATCATTAACGTATTCGGCTCTCGGTTTGGGTAGAGCTGCAAAACAAATATTTGATATCAATACCAATAGTAGTACGAAATGTTTCAACACTTTCTCCTTGATGTTTAACCCCTGCTGGCTTGCTTAGGTCCCAAACTTTTCAGATACCCAGAGCAATAGGCCGATTAACCCAAGGCCACCAATAATGATGTTGTTGCACATTAAATCAGGGCGCCCCTCACCCATTTGATGCGCGGGATAGGAAATTGGCCAAATTTTTGTACTGGCAGCTGCAAGTAATATATTGGGGGTTACATTAATTCTATCTACTTGGGCATAGGGTGGCTTGAAAAATAGCGCCCCGAAGTTCCAGCCTTCCTCTCGATGATGGAAGTACCAACGATATTCACTCATCTCCACACCAAATTTTTCCGCAAAGAGTTCGATGGTTTCTGACAAATCGTCTCCCTCTATACTAAGATCTTTAACTAGGTCTGAATCGGGGTGCAAACTAGACCTTTTAATAGCCTCTTCTTCAACGAGAAACGTGTATATCTCTTCGATATCCATTTGCATCTAACCTTCAGTAAGAAGCACGCGCTTCCTATCCCATTCAATGAGCATGCTTTCTAACTCAGGTAAGTGTCGCCTAATGCAAAGCCGCCAGGCTGTTCTTACTCTATCTTTAACTCATAGGCTACTTTGAAGATTTATTTTAATTTTATCAATAGTCCGTATTCACGTTTTGTGACCGCTTTGACAACCCCAGCATGATAAATGCAGGGGTTGTATGTCATTCACAGTGCTTTACTCGCCAATAAGTAGACAAGATAAAGCCGTATTTCAAATTTTTGGCTGTAGCTCACTATGCGGCATGTGCAGGTTTGCTTTTGCTTCCCTTGCCCTCTTCCATTATCGCCGAGTCGCGGAAGTAATAAGGGTTGTTTTAAACAAAGCATCGCTTTGTAAGCTTGAACACAGGATAACGATAATGCAGGGCGGCCTTTCTTTTTACTTGGCTACGCTTTGGTCGTTAAAGCTTAATGACGTCGTGAGAGACAGCAGCCAAAGGAGAACTACCTTTAACGGCCCTTCAACGATAACCGCTAACAAGGGCAAAGTATTGAACACGCTTACTGCTGCTGCGATACCAACACATAGGCTAGTTTTTCAACTTTAGACTGATACATGGCCTTATCCGCTTTATCTATCACTTGCGACAGTTCTTTACCATCATGCGGTAAGGTGCCAATACCAATACTTGCTCCAACGCTTAGGTCTTGGCCAAGTTTGTCATTGTGAATAGGTGCTGAAATCAAGCTATGTAGCTTGCTGCCAATGCCCTTTGCTTCGCCTAGATAGTCTTGATGGTCATTAATGTTAAACAGCACTAAAAACTCATCGCCACCAATTCGAAAACAAATATCACTGCTGCGTAACTGTTTGCTTAAACGGCTAGCCACTTCTACCAACAAGGCATCTCCAACATCATGCCCAAAGGTATCGTTGATCGCTTTAAAGCCATTTAAGTCTAAATATGCCACCCCTAAACAGCCAGAATCTTGAATCGCAAGGTACTGTTTGTCGATGACGTTTTCTAAGTGTCGTTTGTTAAACAAGCCCGTTAGCGGATCTGTGCTCGCTTCGCTTTTAAGCTCATCTATTAGCTCTTGCACGGTGGAGTAATCTTGTATGGTGGCAATGCCACACGCCTCACCGTTAAAAGCAATATTGGCAATAGATATTCTGGCGTTAAAGCCTTCGCCACTGGCATTTAGGCACGGCATAATGCTGCGCGACATCATCGGCTTGGCTTGCGATTGATTAACGATATAGTGGCTCACTTTAGAGCGATGCCCTTTCACAACGTTAGGCTTAATTAAGTCTTCTAAAGTGAGCTCTAATAATACTTCTTGTTGGTAACCAAATAACTTAGCGCAAGATTTGTTAGCGAACACAATGTTGGATTGCTCATTCACAATAACAATGGCGTCGGCCAGAAAATCCAAAAACCTTGCTATTTCATTCGATTGTTCGGTCACTACTCATCCTTAATGTCGACTCACTCACTGATTACAATAGTATATTTAATCAGCTACTAATGCCTTATTATTAAACAAACCATGGTGCCTAAAACGGCATTATGAGGCTAAAAAATCTAATCATACCTACCCCATTTATTTAGGTTTTTCTTGGTTAACCAGCATGTTCATGAATTTTTCAAAGCGCTTTTGTCTAGTTTCTGGTTTCTTGGCACTGAGTAAACCATAGGCGATAACATAGCGACTCGATTTATTGAGCGTTTCAAAAAAACGTTTCGCATTCGGCGTACACTCAAGCGCAGTGATGAAATCAGCCGGCACGTCCATTTCACTAACTACATAAGCGCTTTCCCAACGGCCATCGGCTTTAGCCGCACGAACGTGCACCAGCCCAGGCTCCATCATTCGGTCCGCTGCGATCAAGCGTTCTACATGCTCGGTGTTCCTTTTAGACCAGTTGCTACGCACTTTTCTAGGCGTAATACGCTGAAGATAGGCTTGATCATCAATCGACTTTTTAACGCCGTCGATCCACCCCCAGCACAGCGCCTCAATGACCACATCATCCCAAGTTACACTCTGCATACCGCTATTCTTTTTGTATATCTTCACCCACAGTTCATTTTCACAAGCGTAATTCACCTTAAGCCACTGACCGAGATCTTGTGATGTTGCAAAGGTGATGATTTTCGATGGGTCGGGCACAGGCATAAAATGAGATCCTTTAAATATATAGCGTCAATAATGCGCAACAAATACCGCAAGATCCAGCCTAGCAGGCTGGGCTATAGCGCTATGGCTTATTGATATTATTTTTTAATAAGCTTATAGGTAAAGCCAGCCATTGTGGCGTCCATTTCCTTGCTATCGAAGCGAGTAACCGTGATTTTTGCATAGCCTAGATCTATCACTGCTGGAGATACTGTAAAGGCATCAGGTGACATTCTTCTCCCAGCAATGTTTTGATAGAAATTTTGCCCCTCAAATTGCCACATATCACCATCGGGTTCTGGAGAACCATGAAACTCAGTAATGACCCAATCGCCCTGTAACGCTGACTGACTTAAGTCAGCAGCATATGCAGTGGTAGCAAAGACCATGACGATCAGAGTTAACAATACTTTTCTCATTTTACAAACTTCCTTGTTTAATAACTAAAAGATAGCGCCGCCGTAGGCAGCCATGTTGAATCGGCCTGTTTGTGATAGCAAAATGAAGCCAAACCACAAAGCTGACAACAACTAGAATATCAATTTTCACTATTTTTATCAGCTACCTAGAACACAAAATGACAAAAAAGTCATTAATGGACATAGTGAAATAAAGGGAAAGGAGGAGCAGTCATTCGCTGGTATACAATTGCTAAGCGTGAAGGGACAACTCAATCAAAGGCCTGCCGCATAGGCTTAATGGTTTGCTGAAACAGCAGACATAAAAAAAGCGCCCTTAGGCGCTTTTTCGTTACTGTATAGCGTAAATAAGGCTGGCTTATTTTTTGCCCAGTACAGCGAATTTCTTGTTGAAACGATCAACACGACCACCAGTATCAACGTTACGTTGCTTACCAGTGTAGAACGGGTGACATTTGTCACATACGTCTAGGAACATAGTACCAGTGCGAGTAGATTTAGTTTCGATTACGTTACCGCAAGAACAAGTAGCAGTAAGTACTTCGTAAGTTGGATGGATATCAGTTTTCATGGATTACCTCAATACTTGGGCCGTATCGCCATCTGGTCGTCACAATTGACACCAAACACCATACGAAAGCAACTCTATCAGAGCCTATAAATTTTAGGTGGCGGATCATATAAGAAGCCACCTAGCTTAGCAAGTACCCTGAGGCAATAAGCGAATAAAAAAACAACAAGGGCTTAATTTGCCCCACAGCGCACTCTACCAGTAGAATGAGTTAGGTTTTTCCTTGAGTTTACTAATTAGTGTCTATCGTTCGTGTTGCTTTAGCTATACCCCTGCGTCGCCTATTTGATTACAGCGTGCCTGACAACAGCCCTATGCCGGTAATTGGCAGCCGGGTTAAGGTACCGTTTGGCAAAGGTGAAAAAGTAGGTTTAGTGGTTGAGCACCCCGATGAAAGCGACATAGCTTTAGATAAGCTTAAGCCTTTCAGCGAAACCTTAGATAACCAAGCCTTATTACCAGAGAGCTTGTTTAAGCTACTTAATTGGGCCAGTTCTTACTATCACCACAGCTTAGGCGATGTATTAAACCAAGCGCTTCCTAGCTTATTACGCAAAGGTGACCCCGCTAAGCCTAAAACCGTGGTGGCGTGGCAACTTAGCGAGCAAGGCCAACAAGCTGAGCTAACCCGTTTTAGTCGCGCCCCCAAACAAGGGGTGATTATTGGCGCGTTGCAGCAACAGGCTAATTATCAGCTTAGTGATGAACAGTGTAAAAAAAGTGACTTTTCTCGCCCTGCCTTAAAAGCCTTACAAGAAAAAGGCTTTATTACGAAGCTTGAAGTAGCCCCCAAGGTTGAAGATTGGACTCAACAAGACACAAAAAAAACCCAGCCGCTAAACCTCAACGCAGAGCAAGCTATTGCCGTCGCCGCCATTAACCAAAGCTTGTCGAGCTTTCAGGCTTTTCTTATTGAAGGCATTACAGGCTCGGGTAAAACCGAAGTCTACCTCAACGTAATAGCCGAAGTGCTGGCAAAAGGGCAGCAGGCCTTAGTACTGGTACCTGAAATAGGCTTAACCCCACAAACGCTAGCCCGATTTGCCGAGCGTTTCAATGTACCGGTGTATGCCATTCACTCAGGCTTAAATGATAGCGAGCGCCTCAATGCATGGATAAAAGCCAAGCAAGGCGAGGCGGGCATTATTATTGGTACACGCTCGGCGGTATTTACGCCAATGGCAAGGCCTGGGGTGATTATTATCGACGAAGAACACGACAGCTCATTTAAGCAACAAGACAGCTTTCGTTATCATGCTCGCGACTTGGCCATTGTGCGGGCTCGCTTAGAAAAAATCCCTATAGTGTTGGGCTCGGCGACCCCTTCTTTAGAGAGTTTACATAATGCGCTATCGGGGCGTTACTCTCACCTTGAGCTAAAACAGCGGGCTGGCAGTGCCTCTTTAGCCGAGCAACAACTGCTCGACATTCGCCAGCAACCTTTGTCTTCGGGCTTATCTCCGGCCTTAATTAAAGCCATGCGCATAGAGCTAAAAGCTGGCCGCCAAGTGATGCTGTTTCTTAACCGCCGTGGTTACGCGCCAGCACTGTTATGTCACGAATGTGGCCATGTGTGTGAATGTGAACGCTGCGAGGCCTATTTTACCTATCACCAACAACCAAGGCACCTTGCTTGCCACCACTGCGGTAGCCAACGAGCGGTGCCCCATCAGTGTACTCAGTGTGGTTCTACCAACTTGGTCACTACCGGTTTAGGCACCGAGCAGCTACAAGAAGCCCTGTTAGACATTTTTCCTGAATACAAGGTGGCCCGCATTGATCGTGACAGCACTCGCCGTAAGGGCAGCTTAGAGCAGCTACTCAATGACATTCACGCTAATCAATATCAGATCTTAATTGGTACGCAAATGCTAGCCAAAGGCCACCACTTCCCCAATGTTACCTTGGTGGCATTATTGGATATTGACCATGCCCTGTTCTGTTCTGATTTTCGTGCGCCCGAGCGTTTAGCTCAGCTTTACGTGCAAGTGGCCGGGCGTGCTGGCCGCGCCAACCTGCTAGGCAAGGTATTGTTACAATCGCACCACCCAGAACACGAGCTGCTGCAAGATTTAATCAACAATGGCTACCAACATTTTGCTCGCTTTGCGTTAACTGAACGCAAAGACACCGAGTTACCGCCCTTTAGTTTTCAGGCGCTGTTTCGCTTTGAAGCCATCGACGGCAATGCAGTCACCGAGCTTAGCCAGCAGCTTTATCAAATAGCCCAGCCGCTACAACAAGGCAACACTTGGGTATTTCCACCGATGCCTGCCCCGCAGGCGCGCCGTGCCGGAAAATATAGAATGCAGCTGCTGATTCAAGCTGAGCATCGCCCTAACTTGCATCAACTGGTTCATCAATTACTGCCGCAATTAGAAAGCCTAAAACTGAGCAGAAAAGTGCGCTGGTCTTTAGATATAGACCCTTACGACATGCAATAAGCCGTGTAGTTTTAAATCGGCAATCGGCGGCTTTCAGCCAACAAGCTCCAGCATTGACTTCAGGCGATTTGAGCCGGTGAGGCGAAGTAAGCAGAATTAGCCTAGATAAGAGATAGTTTTCACGGCAAATTGTCGGTAAAATGCCCGCTTTGTATATTCTATTTACGCGAGATTGGTGTCAGCCTACATGAAAGAGCTTATTCAACAACTTCTGGAACAAACGGTCACAGCCCTGAAACAACAACAGGTGCTTCCTGAAGGATTCGAACCACGTATCCAAGTAGACCGAACCAAAGATAAAGCTCACGGCGACTTGGCGACCAATTTAGCCTTAATGGCTGCCAAACCTGCAGGCAAAAATCCACGAGAGTTAGCCCAGCTAATTGTTGATAACCTACCGGCATCAAGCTTGGTAGAAAAAACCAATATTGCTGGCCCTGGATTTATTAACTTCTACCTAAATAACGATTGGTTAGCCGCGCAAATCGAAGCCATGGCAACCTCTGCTACGGCCAACGTTAAGCCTGTTGAAAAAGCCCAAACCATTGTGGTGGATTATTCAGCCCCTAACGTAGCCAAAGAAATGCATGTAGGTCACCTGCGCTCAACCATTATTGGTGACGCGGTAGTGCGTACGCTCGAATTTTTAGGTCACAAAGTCGTTCGCGCTAATCACATTGGTGATTGGGGAACGCAGTTCGGTATGTTAATTGCCAACTTAGAAGAAGTAGAAGCCCGTGGTACCGATGCCGGTGACATTGAACTGGCCGACTTAGAAGTGTTTTACCGTGAATCTAAAGCCCGTTACGACAGCGATGAAGTATTTGCCGAACGCGCCCGTAACTACGTGGTTAAGCTACAAAGTGGCGATGAATACTGCAACACAATGTGGCGCAAATTGGTCGACATTACTCTTAGCCACAACCAAGCCGTATACGATCGCCTAAATGTATCACTCACTAAAAATGATGTGATGGGTGAGAGCATGTATAACAACATGCTACATGACGTGGTCAACGATCTTAAACAACAAGGTTTAGCGGTTGAAGATAACGGCGCCACGGTAGTATTCCTTGATGAATACAAGAATAAAGATGGTGACCCTATGGGAGTTATCATTCAGAAAAAAGATGGTGGCTTCCTGTATACCACTACCGATATTGCCTGTGCCAAATACCGCTATCAAACACTGCATGCCGATCGCGTGTTGTACTTCATTGACTCGCGCCAGCACCAGCATTTAATGCAAGCATGGAATATTGTTCGCAAAGCCGGTTACGTGCCTGAAGACGTACCGCTAGAGCACCATGCTTTTGGCATGATGTTGGGTAAAGATGGTCGTCCATTTAAAACCCGCAGTGGCGGCACGGTTAAATTAGTTGATTTACTAGAAGAAGCGGAGCAACGCGCGCAAACCTTGGTGGCCGAAAAATCTCGCGATTTAGATGCCGAGCAACAAGTACAAGCAGCAAAAGCTATCGCTATGGGCGCAGTAAAATACGCCGATCTATCTAAAAACCGCACCACCGATTACATCTTTGATTGGGAAAACATGTTGGCCTTTAACGGCAACACGGCTCCGTACCTGCAGTACGCTTATACCCGTATCCAATCAATCATTCGCCGCTCAGAAATTGACGTAGCCAACTTGCAACAAGCGGTTAGCCTTGACCAAGATGCTGAAATTGCCTTAGCGCAAAAGTTAATTCAGTTTAGCGACGCGGTGCATAACGTAGCCAACAAAGGAATGCCACACATGATGTGTAACTACCTTTACGAGCTAGCCGGTGCATTTATGACCCTTTACGAAGCCTGCCCAATCCTTAAAGACGATGTTGAGACCGAGGTAAAACACAGCCGCTTACGTTTAGCAGCGTTAACTGCCAAGGTACTTGATCAAGGGCTCTCATTATTAGGAATTGAGACCCTGGAACGCATGTAAGCATGGCTAAAGACTATGTAGGCCGTAGCAAGCCTAAGAAAAAACCGGCGGCTAAATCTAGCCGCGCGGTGAGCAACCAAAAACGCTTCCCTTTTGCCCTAGCAATTACCGTGTTGCTGGCGATTGCTGGGTTTTCGGTATTGCTATTTAACATTAAAGGCACGGCCCCGACACCGGCGCCAGAGTTAAGTGAAATAGTCAAACCGACTAAACCCGCTAAACCGGCAGCGGTATTGCCTGACCTGCCTAAAGAGCGACCTTACGTCAAAGAGTTAGAACAAAAACAGGTAGAAGTAGAACTGGCCGCCAAACCCAGCAAGCCAGCCAAACCCTATCAAATGCAGTGTGCGTCTTTCCGTAGCCGCGATAAAGCAGAAGAGAGTAAAGCCTTAATTGCTTTTGCTGGTTTAGAGAGCCAAATTCGCCGTACCGACGGAAAAAATGGCGCTTGGTATCGCGTGGTGCTAGGGCCCTATCCAACCAAACGTGACGCAGAGCGTGATAGGCACATTTTGCAACGAGCCAAAATTAACGGCTGCCAAATTTGGCATTGGAACTTTTAAGCCATTAATGATTAATTACGCCAAACTCACTTAGTTTGGCGTAATTAATAACCCCTTTATCATCACCAGCAATCTGCCCTCAGCATTTACCCTCTGGCACTCTCGAAAAGCTCAATACCGCCTCGTTAAAGTCGATGATGTTGATAAAAAACACATGTAATTAGTCATAATTTTCAAAAAATACAACGCTAAACGATTAAAAATATTACTTATTTGAACTTGTTCTCAAATATGTTATAAAAATGTAGCTAGGCTAGTATGTTAGGTACAACTAAAATATGCGGCAGGACTATTTAGCTCATTGACCGCTACTCGGACAGGAACGCGAAGTAATGGAAAACACCGATCTAGAGCAACTAGAACGACGCCGATCTATGCGACTCGACTTAGAAAACGAACCCGTACTGCTAAAATGGATGGATAGCAACGGTGACGCCCAGCAATTAGAGGCTACCTGCATCGACATTTCGCGCCGCGGCATGTTGATTTTGCATAGTGACGATCTACAGATAGGTACCAAGCTAACGGTATTATTCACCTCTGAGCATTCTGAAGCAAAAGAGATGCAAGCCAAAGTAGCGCGCTGCCATCGTAAAAACTTTTCTACTTACCATATGTTTCTGTTATTGCTATAAAAAGTACATCTAAGTAAGCAAACTTAGTACTTTGTCTTATACTTATTAAATCACTACCAACAGACAAGATTGGTAGCAAGGAAATATTTAGTAAGGAGAAGGCCATGTTGATATTAGTAGGTGGGGAAAAAGGTGGTAGCGGTAAAAGCTGCTTGGCCCAAAATATCGCCGTACACCTTAAAACCGATCTTGACGCTAATATCTTGATGGTTGATTGTGATCCACAGCGCACCACCTCAGATTGGATCCAGGCGCGTAACGAAGATGAATCTCTCCCCAGTATTAACTGCATTCAACTGTACGGTAAAATTCGAAAAGACTTACTAAGCCTAGAAAGCGCTTATGATTTCGTGATTGTTGACTGTGGCGGACAAGATAACCTAGCGATGCGCGCGGCTATGTCGGTCGCCAAATACGTGCTTATACCCCTTCGGCCCAAGCGACGAGACTTAAAAACCTTGCCTCACATGGAAGACATGTTAAGTACCTGCAAAATGGTTAACCCCAAAATGGTGGCCAATTTTGTTATCACCCAGTGCCCAGCCCTACCCAGCCAAGCCAAACGAATTTTAGATGCTAAAGATGTTTGCCGGTCCTTTGGCTTAGACGTGCTTGATTCGGTCACCTTCACGCGAAATATCTACGATGATAGCGAAGAGAGTGGGCGCTCAGTGATAGAAATCGAGCAAGATGGTAAGGCGGCAGCCGAAATAAAAGCCATTGTTACCGAGATGCTAGCTATTCAACAAGAAGACTCTCATGAGTTTAACTGATTTAAAAAAACAATCGCTGTCTCGTAACAAGCGTAAAAAAATATCAGTCGATGATTTCATCAACGATGCTGAGAACTATGCCCAAGGCAAACCCAGTGTCGCCACACTAAAAGCCGAAGCAAAGCCGCCCAAAAAAGCACACCCCAATTTTCGTCACTGCACCTTTACCTTTGATAATCTTGCGATTGTTCAGCTGCAGCAAGCATCAACTCAACATACACTCCCAAAATCAAAGTTATTGAGGATGCTACTAAAACAATTTTCCTCGCTTGATATCCAACAGCAACAACAATTGTTAGACAAACTGCAAGACAACTAAATCCGCTCAAACCTTGAAAATAGTCTAAAGCTCCCCCATCTCATTTTTATAACAAAGCTAACTCTTAGAGTAAGCCAAATTAAATGAGGAAATAACGTGACTACTATCGTCTCCGTCCGCCGCAACGGCAAAGTGATCATCGCTGGTGATGGCCAAGTATCACTTGGCAACACAGTAATGAAAGGTAACGCTAAAAAAGTCCGTCGCTTGTATCACGGTCAAGTATTAGCGGGTTTCGCCGGTGGTACAGCCGATGCCTTCACGCTATTCGAGCGTTTTGAAGCTAAGCTTGAAATGCACCAAGGCCATCTCACCAAGGCCGCTGTAGAACTGGCCAAAGATTGGCGAACCGATCGCATGTTGCGCAAATTAGAGGCCTTACTGGCAGTGGCCGACAGCGAAGCATCATTAATCATTACCGGTAACGGTGATGTGGTTCAGCCAGAAAACGACTTAATCGCCATTGGTTCAGGTGGCCCGTTTGCTCAATCAGCAGCGCTCGCTTTGCTTGAGAACACCGATTTAGGTGCTCGTGAAATTGCCGAAAAAAGCCTAACCATCGCAGGCAATATTTGTGTGTTTACTAACCTAAACCATACTATTGAAGAATTAGACGCTAAAGCTTAAGGCTTTGCAGGAAGAAATTATGTCGGAAATGACCCCAAGAGAAATCGTCTCAGAATTAGACAACCACATTATCGGCCAAGCCGATGCTAAACGTGCAGTAGCCATCGCCTTACGTAACCGCTGGCGCCGTATGCAGTTAGGCGATGAATTACGTCAAGAAGTGACCCCTAAAAATATCTTGATGATTGGCCCAACGGGTGTCGGTAAAACTGAGATTGCTCGCCGTTTAGCTAAGCTTGCTCATGCACCGTTTATCAAAGTGGAAGCGACCAAATTTACTGAAGTAGGTTATGTAGGTAAAGAAGTTGAAACCATTATTCGTGACCTCGCCGATGTCGCGTTTAAGTTAACGCGTGAACAAGAAACTGAAAAGTTTCGTTTTCGCGCCGAAGACCAAGCTGAAGACCGCATTTTAGACGCCTTGCTCCCCCCCGCGAAAGACAGCTTTGGCCACGATGAGAAAAAAGAAGATAACTCTACTCGCCAAGCATTTCGCAAAAAGCTACGCGAAGGCCAGCTAGATGATAAAGAAATTGAAATTGATGTTGCCCAACCCCAAGTTGGCGTAGAAATCATGGCGCCTCCAGGTATGGAAGAGATGACCAATCAATTACAAGGCATGTTCCAAAACCTATCGGGTAATAAAGACAGCAAAAAGCGTAAGGTAAAAATCAAAGAAGCCTTCAAGTTATTGATCGAAGAAGAAGCCGCTAAAATGGTTAACCCTGAAGAGCTAAAAGAAAAAGCCCTTCACGCGGTAGAAAATAACGGCATTGTATTCTTAGATGAAATAGACAAAATTTGTAAACGTGGTGACACCTCAGGTCCAGATGTTAGCCGTGAAGGCGTACAGCGCGACCTACTACCCTTAGTAGAAGGCTCAACCGTTAGTACTAAGCACGGCATGGTAAAAACTGACCACATCTTGTTTATTGCTTCAGGGGCGTTTCAAGTGGCGAAGCCTTCAGACCTTATTCCTGAGCTACAAGGCCGATTACCGATTCGAGTAAGCTTAGATGCTTTAACCGCTGAAGATTTTGTCAGAATTTTAACCGAGCCAAACGCCTCATTAACCGAGCAATATAAAGCCTTAATGGCCACAGAAGGTTTGAACATCGAGTTCACCGAAGACGGCATTCGCCGCATTGCTGATGCCGCTTGGCAAGTAAATGAACGTACCGAAAACATTGGTGCGCGTCGCTTACACACAGTGATGGAAAAGCTGATGGAAGAGTTAAGCTTTGTAGCATCGGATAGTGCAGGCCAACAAATCACTATTGACGCTGACTATGTAAATAACTCGCTAGATGATTTAGTGGCCGACGAAGATCTAAGCCGCTTTATTCTGTAAGCACTGCAACGCTGCTTCAGTCTGTAAGTACAATAAAGCCGCCGCTAAGGCGGCTTTATTCGTTCCACCTTCTCTCTCGCTATACCTTTGCCCTTGGGCATTCCTGAATAGATCTCATTTCTTAATTGAAAACCGCCACTTAGCGTTTATACTGGTAGCGCTAACTCGGCCAAAATCAGGATCCAAACCATGGAATATAATACCTCAGAACTTTGTGACCTATACGCAGATACGGTTGACGTTGTAGAACCCATGTTTGCCAGCTTCGGTGGCAGAAACTCTTTTGGGGGAGAAATCACTACGGTTAAGTGCTTTGAACACGCAGGGGTAATCTCACAAGTGGTACAAGAGTCGGGAACTGGTCGAGTATTACTGATTGATGGTGGTGGTTCGCTACGCCGTGCCCTGGTCGATATAAACATTGCCGAAACAGCCGCTGAAAATGAGTGGGACGGTATTATTGTTTATGGTTGCGTACGTGATGTAGACGCCTTGGAAGATTTAGATATCGGCATTCAAGCCTTGGCTTCTATTCCGGTTGGCGCTGACGTCAACGAAGAAATTGGCGATGTAAATATCCCGGTAAACTTTGGTGGAGTGACCTTCCTTCCAGAAGATCACATCTACGCAGATACCACAGGGGTAATCTTGTCACCTGAGCCCCTCGACATCGAGTAAAGGCTCAAGGTAAGCATTTACACCTACTCGGCGTGAACGTCTTCAATACGGCCTAATAAGGCTTTTAGACGTTCCTGCCAAGATTGCTGCTCTTGTAATAAACGGCCATTTTCATCACTTAGCTGGCTGTTTTGTTCTTTCAGTTCATCAATTTCCATACGTAAAAGCTCAATGCTATCTACTGCTACTTGAACTTTCGCTTCTAATTTTTCTAAAACATCAAAAGACATCTACATTACTCCCATTAACTGTGTCGAGCTTCGCTTAAGCATTTCTTTGCCAAGCTAGCGTCATGTATAAATGAACCCTAATTGGCGCCCACGTATTGATAAGAACGGCTTTAAAGCAGCATACTCTTGTCATCTTTAGCCAACAAGGGTAGAACAGTATTTACCTAACTAGTTGTCGAATTTATAGTCATGAAATTAAAGAAAGGCCGTTACCAGCATTACAAAGGTGCTGATTACCACGTTATTGATACCGTTATTCACTCTGAAACCGAAGAGTTACTAGTACTGTACCGCCCACTTTATGGGGAAGGCAAACTGTGGGTAAGGCCCTATGAGATGTTTTTTGAAACGGTGAATGTGAACGGAGAGCAAGTGCCACGATTTGCGTTCATCGAGGCACTTAAAGAATAGGCCTAAATATTTTGTCCCATGTCGATAGCCGGCATATCGCAACTTGGCGTACCCACTACTTTTGCGGGCACGCCTGCAACGGTGGTGTGGGCCGGTACATTTTCAAGTACCACACTGCCCGCGCCCACTTTAGCGCCACGCCCCACTTCGATATTACCTAAAATTTTTGCCCCTGCACCAATCAGTACCCCTTGACGAATTTTAGGGTGACGGTCACCACGATCTTTACCGGTACCGCCTAGCGTCACCGATTGTAAAATAGAGACATCATTCTCAATCACTGCTGTTTCACCCACCACAATTCCAGTGGCGTGATCGAGCATAATGCCTTTACCAATGGTTGCAGCTGGGTGTATATCCACCGAGAAAACGGCAGATATTTGGTTCTGAATATAGCGTGCTAAAGCCAAACGCCCCTGATGCCACAACCAGTTAGCCACTCGGTAACCTTGCAGGGCATGAAAGCCTTTTAAATATAACAAAGGAATAGCGTAATATTTCACCGCTGGATCTCGATCTTTTACCGCCACAATGTCGGCGGCTACCGCTTCCAATATGCAAGGGTCAGCAATTAAGGCTTCTTCGATAAACTCGCGCAACAAGATGGCCTGAACCGTTGAGCTATCTAATTTACTGGCCAACTGAAAACTCAAGGCCGAGGCAAGAGTATGGTGATTCAAAATCGTTGAATAGAAAAAGCTCGATAGCATCGGTTCATCTTCAGCCATACGGTGTGCTTCATCGCGTACTTGTAGCCACACGGTTTCCGCTAACGTTTGTTTGATTTGATAGTCCTTTAACTTTTCCTTTGCCACACTTTCACCTTACTCGAGCTCTAATTTCTTTTCTAGCGGAACCACCGACTGAGGGTCTTGGTGGATCAATACATCGGCTTCAGGCCATTGTTCAATCATTGCATCCTCAACCTTATCAGCAATGATATGCGCCTGATAAAGACTAAGTTTATCATCTAGTTCTAAATGAAGCTGAATAAATTTTGTCTGCCCTGACTGACGAGTTCTAATATCGTGAGCACCTAAAACATCGGGCACCGACAACGCGGTATTATATACCTGTAACTGGAAGGATTCTGGCAGTTCTCTGTCTAGTAGATTCTGTACTGAGTCTTTGGCTATTCCATAAGCGCCATAACAAATGTAAAGCGCAATCAAGATAGCAAACAAGCCATCGGCCCAATACCAGCCATACTGGCTAAGTAGCAAAGCAATCAACACCGCCGCGTTCATGTAAATATCCATGGCGTAATGCATCGAGTCGGCTTTAATCACACTGTTGTTGGTTTTAGCGACCACATATCGCTGAAACAACACCAAAGCGATGGTGATTACAGTCGATATTATCATCACAATAATACCCAACTGGCTATGCTCTAGGGCTTTAGGGTGAAGCAGTTCGGTGGCGCCGCCATATAACAGCATGCATGCCGAACCGGTGATAAAGGCCGCTTGGGCCACCCCCGCTAAGTGCTCGGCTTTGCCGTGACCAAAACGATGTTCTTTATCAGGGGGTTGTAAGGCGTAGCGGATCGCCAGTAGATTGACTAACGACATGCCAATATCCATTAGCGAATCAATCAGAGAGGCTAATATACTGACCGCGCCAGTATAAAAAAATGCAGCGCTTTTAATCACCAATAAAGCCACCGCTACACAGGTGGCAACCCATGTAGCTAAAGTGACTAAGCGTTTATAACTTTGCGGTTCCACGTTAATACTTCAGCGAGGTGTTTGCTAAAGTATAACGTTTAGTTAGTTTGAAGTTTGACCTTTTTTGCCGCCCTTCTCCATACGCTGCTGGTGTTTTTCCATTTTTTGGTTCACCAACTCTTGGTATTTTGTCTGCTGTTCAGGCGTTAATAATTGATATACCTGATGCTGAGCTTCTAACTTATCTAGCATGCGGCTTTGTTTCATTGCTTGCTGCTGAGTAATCAGTGTTTGGGCCGCGTCTTTATCGAACGTCGCTGAAGTGATAATAGCCATGCGCTGCTCATGCATCATTGCGCGCTGTTCAGTATTTGGCTGTTGCTTCTTCTGCGCTTGCATAATTGCTTTCACTTGCTGTTTTTGCTCTGCACTTAAGTCTAACTGTTTCATCATATGCATTTCAGCGCGCTGATCTTGTTTACCGCCTTGTTTTTCACCTTTAGCAGCGAAAGCAACAGGGGCCACAACTAACGCACCTACAAGTGCTGTTACTAGTAATTTTTTCATGATGTATTCCTCGGGTTTGTTAAGTCCTATTAAGTGTACATATGGCAATGCAAACAAATGCCAGCAAAGTGTAAAGCAATGTAAAAGCGCCAAATAAACCCTACAAAGCTCATTAAGTTTTGTACAATTTAACTACCAGTCAAATCAAAGAGAATCATTAGTGAAGCTGCTATTAATAGACGACGATAAAGAGTTAACTGAATTACTCGGTGAATTATTAGAACTTGAGGGCTTTGCTTGTGACATTAGAAATGACGGTATCAGCGGCTTAGCGCAGCTGCAGCAGCAGTCTTACGATTTAGTATTACTAGATGTAATGATGCCCGGAAAAAATGGCTTTGAAGTATTAAAAGACCTACGTAAGAACAACCAGCAGCCAGTATTAATGCTAACCGCAAAAGGCGATGAAATAGACCGAGTACTAGGTTTAGAGCTGGGAGCCGATGACTACCTTGCCAAGCCATTTAGCGAACGCGAGTTATTGGCAAGAATTCGCGCCATTTTGCGTCGCACCCAAGTGCCGGTAGCCACAGACAATCATACAGAGCTTATTTGCCACCAAGACTTAAGCTTGTCTATCGCTAAACAACAAGCTCACTGCGATGAACAAGAGCTGGACCTCACCAGTACTGAGCTATTACTACTTCAACAGCTGCTTGAGCATCCCGGGCAATTGTTAGATAAACACGATTTAAATAAAAAGGTGCTAGGCAAACGCCTACAAGCTTTTGACCGCAGCTTAGATATGCACATTAGTAATTTAAGAAAGAAGATCCCGGCTAGAAAAGACCAGCTACCCAGAATTAAAACGGTTCGGGGTAAAGGCTACATGTGGCTAGAGTGGTAAGCATGAAACGTTTCATAAACAACTTATTTGTAAAAATATTTGTCTCGTTTTGGATGATTTTGCTGGTGACGGCATTTGTATCCATTAACCTGTCGCAAATGCTCAGTACCGATAACTTTCCTGCGCCGAGCTGGGCCACCAAGAGCTTAGCCGAATTCTCAAAACGCATTGAAAGAAGCCCACAAAAAGCGCTACAACCAAGGCAAGATTCACACTTCAAAGCACGGTTTGGCAAGCCCTTCTTAGTGGACGCAGAAGGCGTGGTGGTTAATCAACCCCAAGTGAGTCGCAGTATGCGCCGTTTTATCGCTAACCATGATGCACTCAGCAACCCTAGAGTCACCTTAGACAAGCAACATATCTTAATGGGACCACAGGCTGTTACCCTGAATGACAAAAACTATTTGTTATATGTTGAGCGACGCAGCAACCCAGAACAAATGAATGCCTTACGCCACTTTGGGGTATCCCCGTGGTTTCTCTCCATGGTGGCTATCGCCTTGAGTTTAGCGCTGTGTTTTCTGCTAACAAGGCATATCGTTAATCCTTTAAAGCGGCTTCAAGCGGCGGCCAACAAAGTATCATTAGGACAGCTAGATACTCCATTACCTGAGATATCGCGCGGTGACGAGATTGGCCAACTATCCGACAGCTTACAGCGTATGGTCGATACCCTTAATCAAGCCATTAGTAACCAACAGCGCTTATTGAGCGACATATCGCATGAGCTGCGCTCGCCCTTAACTCGCTTAAACATGGCCTTAGCCATCAGTAAAAAGCGCCAAACCAGCACCCCTGAAATGGAACGCATCGAGCGCGAATCTCAACGCCTCGCAGAGATGATCAATGCTTTATTGTCATTATCTCGCATGCAGGTAAACGCTAAGCAACAATCAATAGCGTTAAGCGATGTAATGAATGACTTAGTCAATGACTGTGAGTTTGAAGCAGAGCAACTACATAAGCAGTTCTCAGCCCGTTTTCCAGAAGAAACAACACTGGTGTGTTACCCGCAGTTGCTCAGTTCGGCTATCGAAAACATTTGTCGCAATGCATTGAAATACGCCAGTAAAACGGTCTCGCTAAGCGCCACCATTGAACAGCAGCAGTTATTGATTACGGTGCGTGATGACGGGCCGGGGCTTGACGACAGTGAGCTCAGCAATATCTTCCGCCCTTTTTATCGTAGTGGCGAAGCGCGCGACCGAGACAGCGGCGGTGTGGGCTTGGGTTTAGCTATCGCTGAATCAGCCATTCGCCAACACGGCGGCGAGATCAGCGCCAAAAATCGTCACAGCGAACTGAATCAATTGAGCAAAGGGCTAGAAGTTAACCTGCGCTTACCACTACAATAGCGCTTTTGCAGCGACTTGGACTAACCATGATTAACATTGTGCTATATGAGCCAGAAATACCACAAAATACCGGCGCAATTATCCGTTTAGCGGCGAACAGCGGCTGTAACCTGCATTTAATCGAACCCTTAGGTTTTGCTTGGGACGATAAGAAAGTAAAACGCGCCGGGCTAGACTATCACGAGTTTGCTGAGGTTAAGCGCCATGCTAATTACCAAGCCTTTCTAGATAATGAGCAACCCAAGCGCTTATTAGCCTGCACCACCAAAGGCAGCGGTTTTCATAGTGACTTTAGCTTTGAAGCGGGTGATTACTTGATGTTTGGTCCTGAAACTCGCGGGCTACCCGACGAAGTATTATTGCAAATAAGCAGTGAGTTTCGTTTACGGATCCCCATGCTGGCCGATAGCCGCAGCATGAATTTGTCTAATGCGGTATCAGTATTTGCTTACGAAGCGTGGCGCCAACTAGGCTATATCGACGCAGTATAATAGCCTTGCTACTCTCAATATGACTATTTATGGCGCCTTAAACCAGCGATGCTGAATGAGGGCGCGATAATAGATATACCCTAAACTCAGCCCTCTTGCCGCCATAAAGCCACTCATGGCAAACCATAAAGCATGATTGCCCCAGGCTTGGCTTAGCCACCAAAGCGGAAAAAATACCGCGACACTGGCCAGTAACATTGAATTTCGCATGATTCGGCCTTCGGCAGTGGCAATAAACACGCCGTCTAAGATAAAACACCATACCGCCACCAGCGGCAGTAAAACCATCCAAGGCAGATATTGGTTGGCCGTTGTTCTGATGTCGGCAATGTCGGTTAATAGGGCCACCAAGGCCTCGCCAAACACGGCAAATAAGCCACTAAACCCAATGCCAGCAAACAAGGCTAGCAACAAACACCGGTTTATCACCGACACAAATTGCTGCCGATCTTGTTGGCCTTTGGCCTTGCCCGCCAGCGCTTCAACAGCATAGGCTAAGCCGTCTAAACCAAAAGACACAAACATCAAAAAGTTTAGTAATACCGCATTGGCTGCCACAATATTGTCACCAAGGCGCGAGCCCTGAAAAGTGATAAAAGCAAAGCAAGCCTGTAAAGCCAGTGAACGAACAAATATGTCTCTATTTAGTCTAAACAAGCCACCTAATTGCAAACGGTTAAACCCGCTAAAACACTCAGCCCAATCAGGTAAACCCTCAAAGCGACGCAAAAATTGCTGCCGACACAGATACAAGCCAACGGCTAAGCCAAGATAATCAGAGATGACCGTGGCTAAGGCCGCGCCAAACACGTTCATGTCAAAACCAACCACTAACAGTACATCTAAGGCAATATTCAAGCTGTTGGTTAGCATTACCAATAGCATCGGCGCGCGTGCGTTTTGCATGCCCAGCAACCACCCCAGTAATACCATATTAAGCAGGGCTGCTGGCGCCCCCCAAATCCGCGTAGCGAAGTATTCTCTAGCGTAAAATTGTACCTGCTCACTGCCACCAGCTAAGCGCATCCCTAAATCTAAAATGGGAGTTTGTAACAACAACAGCGTTAAACCTAAGCTAAGCGCGATAAGCCCTGAGTTAATCCCTAGATGAATAAGCTGACGTCGATCGTTCGCACCCGACGCTTGAGCCGCAAGCCCGGTGGTAGACATACGCAAAAAGCCACATAGCCAAAACACCAGCGTGATCATCATCGAACCCAGCGCCACCCCAGCCAAATAGTATGAGTGGTCTAAATGACCGATCACCGCGGTATCCACTAAGCCCAGTAATGGAATCGTAATATTCGACAAAATCATCGGAATAGCGATAGCGGCAATAGCCGAAAAACGAGAAGAATGCATATAGGCTTAAACGAGGGGCAATAAGCAGAGTTTAAGAGCTGGCGATAACAGCGGCAACCGTTAAATGGTTAGACGCTGATAAAGAATACACCGATGACGATAAAGCGAGAAAAATAACACTAGCCGAACAGCAGTGTTCGGCTAGTGACGGGTGGGTATCACAGCATTGCAAACAACCAATGGTCGGCCAACAAGGCCACAAACAACAACATCAAGTAAACGATCGAATAACCAAATAGTCGCATTGCATCTCGCTGGTTGTCCCCTTTGTATAAACGCCACGCCAAATAAATAAAGCGCAAGTTAAGCACACAACTGGCAGCCAAATAGAGTAAGCCGCTCATGCCGACTAAAAACGGCAACCAACACACGGCAAACAACAAAAAGCTATACAGTAGGGTTAAGATTTTAGTAAATGGAATGCCGTGAGTGACCGGCAACATCGGAATATTCACTTTGGCGTAGTCATCACGACGGGCGATAGCCAACGCCCAAAAATGCGGAGGCGTCCACGTAAAAATTAGCATCACCAATAACAATGGCTCGGCCGACACGCTGTTGTTTACCGCTGTCCAACCTAATAAGGGCGGCATGGCGCCAGCTAAACCGCCAATCACAATGTTTTGCGGTGTGGCGCGCTTTAACCACAAGGTATATACCACGGCATACCCCACCAAACTGGCCGCGGTTAGCCACGCCGTTAAGGGATTAACCCACCAATAAAGCATGGCAAAACCGACTATTGATAACAGCGAGGCCCAGCTAAGTGCTTGCCAACTGGCAATGGCGCCGGTGGGTAATGGTCGCTTATGGGTTCGCGCCATTGCCGCGTCGGCTTCACTATCAATGTAGTGATTAAACGCCGCAGCCCCGCCCGCCATTAAGCCAATACCCAGATTACCTATCAGCAATGCCTGCCAAGGAGGAAGCCCTGAGGTAGCTAAACAAGCCCCTACCATAGAGGTGAGCACTATCAGTGCCACCACTTTAGGTTTGGTAAGCTTATACAGTGCTCGCCAATTGATCCCTTTGTTTAACTGCCTAGGCTGGGTTAGCGCGTTCGATTTCGCCATAATGCCTCTCCTTCTGCAATACACGCTTACTACTCAGTGTAGCGCTTTGATAATGCGCAACCACTAAACTAATCAGACACAGCAGCAACATCGCCGCCATTAAATTGTGTGCCACCGCTACCGCCAGCGGCACCTGCCAAAGCACGTTAGCCACACCTAAACCAACCTGCATCAGTAATACAAAAATTAAGCGCGAGGCTCGCCCGCGAGTAATGTCACTGTGACGCTGCTGAATAAGGCTCAAGGCCAACACTAACAAGTAAAAAGCCGTTACGCCGGCCCAAATTCTATGGGTGACATGCACGGTGATTCGTTGTTGGTGACTCAGTACCCCAAACTCGTAGTTATCACCGCTTCGTTCAGGTAAAGGGTGAAAAGCATCCACTTGATAACTGGCGGTCCAATCTTCATGACATAGCGGTAAGCCTTGGCACGATATCGCTGAATAATTGGCCGAAGTCCAACCACCTAACGCAATTTGCACCACCAATATCGCCAAACCTAACCATAACCAGCGTCCAGAACGAACATTTTTTGCCAACGGCCGCTGACTTATCAGCAACCAAGTAAACAATAGCGCAAGCATCGAAAAGCCTCCCAGCAAATGCCCCATTACAACAATGGGCATTAAGCCAAGCGTAACGGTAAGCATTCCCAGCAGGGCTTGAAAAACAATCAGCACTACCGACGCCACCGCAATAAATCGGTGTTGTTTGCGCCACAAGGCAACGCCCGCTAAGCCCACCACCAGCAAACCTAAACTACCGGCGAAATAACGATGGATCATCTCGTTCCACGCTTTGTGCGCTTCTAGTGGTCGCTCGGGGAAGGCGTTTTCGGCATGCTCAATATGCTCCGCCGTTTGCGGAACCGCCAATCGGCCATAACAACCTGGCCAATCGGGGCAACCTAATCCAGCATCGGTTAAGCGGGTAAATGCGCCTAAACCAATCACCACCACCGCGAGTAAAATTGCGGCAATCAATCCTTTTTGCATAACTCTCCCTCTAACTACTGAAAACGAGAATTTTTAATTAAGCGTTTTAGGTCGGTAATCAAGCCTTTAACCTGCTCGTCACCCAAACTAGGTTGATAGCTCAGAATCACCCAACCGGTGGGGTCTACCACTAACCACTGTTGATCATAACCCGCCAAAGCCTGATTACGTTGGGTAAGGCGTAACTGAGCAACCCCTTCATCAATGGTCGCTAATTGCTCAACACTTAGCTGAACATCATTGAGAAGCGCCATCCGTTGCGTTTTTTGCTTAGCAATACCTAAGGCTAACCAGGCATTATCTAACTTGCTCCACTGCTCAGCACACTGCTCTTCACACTGTTGATGCACCACTTGAGCAATCGACCATTTTCCAGGGGTGTAGTTTTCTAACTGCAAGGGGGGCTCTAACCATTGCCCATGGCTTAATACACCACGCTCAAACCAGCCCATATTTAATACCAACCAAGCCAGTAGCAATGGCACTAAAAACACCGAAGCCACGAGTAACATGGTTTTTTGATGACTCTTCATGACGTTTCCTTGTCTCGATTATGCCAGTAAAAATAGCCCGTTAAGCCTGCAGCAACTAAGGCCATAAGCAACCATTGCACTGCATAGCCTAGGTGTTTTGCAGGCGATATAGAGACCAACTGCTTAGGCGAGTGGTCTATTTGGCTATCTAATACAAAGGGTAATAAGTCTATTTGCCAATATTTGGCTACCGCCTCAATATTGAGCTGCTGAACCCTTAGGCCTTGCGGTAAATCTTCTAACCAATACTGCTGATCTAGTACCAAGGGCAAACTTACTTGGCGTAGGCGATATTGCTCAGGCAATGCTTGAGCCACATCGGTTAGCGGTAATTGGCTTCTATCGTAAGACGCTTTATACCAAGCTAAACGCACCAATACATTGCCCTGCGGCGTATGCCCAACCACATACGCGTCGTAACCTACTTGGCCATCTTGTACTTGGTTATCTAACCAGAGTGAGTAATTTGAACGCTGCATGTCTGAAACATGTACCAACTGAAAGGGCACGGGGCCTTGCTCTAGGGCTTGCGGCAAACTGGTTTGCACTAACGATTGCTGCTGATATTGGTCTAACAACTGTTGTTTTTGCTCGCTCCGTTGCCATTGCCATAATGAAAGCTTGACCATCAAGACTATCAGCGCAAACATAAGCAACACAAACAGCAGCATGCGGTAAGACGCTGTTTTTTTATTAGCCTGTAGAGAGAACTTTGTTATGGTCATAAAACTTCTAATCACCGCACTCATTCTGTTTGTGGTTATTAATATGGTGTTTGCACTACGGGTAATGCTAAAAGGCGGCGATAAACCCATGAGCCATTATTTAGGCCGCCGCCTTATATTAAGTGTTATCGCTATCGCCATTGTATTGCTGGCGCTAGCCACGGGCTTAATTCAGCCCAACCCCCGTCCTTATTAGTGTTTACCCAAAGCGCTTTACAGCACGTACACAAAGATAAATAGTGTTAACCACACTACGTCGACAAAGTGCCAGTACCAACTCGACGCCATAAACGCAAAGTGACTCTTACCGGTAAAATGGCCCTTTAATACGCGCAAGAACATTACTGTTAACATGATTGCGCCTAAGGTCACGTGCAAACCATGAAAGCCAGTCAGCAAGAAGAAAGTATTGCCATAAATGCCCGAGTCGAGTCGTAGGTTCATTTCTTGATAGGCATGAACATATTCTTCAACTTGAAAAAACAAAAAGGCAAAACCCAATACCAAGGTAATGGCTAACCACAGTTTTAGCGGGCCGCGTTTATCTTTTTCTAAACTCACGTGAGCAAAGTGCAAAGTGATAGAAGAAATCACCAGAATCACCGTATTCAACAAAGGCAAGCCGTACCAGCCCATGGCTTCGGTGGTGGTGCCACCTGGGGTTTGAATTAGTGGCCATATGGCTTCAAATTCCGGCCACAATACCGCGCCGGTCATTTCGTTATTACCGGCCCCCCCTAACCATGGCACCGCAATCATTCGGGCGTAGAATAAGGCCCCAAAAAAGGCGCCAAAAAACATCACTTCAGAAAAAATAAACCAGCTCATGCCTTGGCGAAACGAACGATCCATTTGCGCGCTGTACAAGCCGTCCATGCTTTCTTGAATAACATTGCCAAACCAACCAAACATCATGGTGATGATCACCACAAAGCCACAGGACAATATCCATACTCCGTAGCTTTGTTCGCTGTTCATCTGCTGTACGGTAAAGCCTGCCCCCATTGCGATTAAAAATAGGCCTACTGCGCCAACAATCGGCCAAACACTTTGGGCAGGAACATAATACTTATCATAAGGCTGCGTCATTGCTCACCTCTCCCTCTGCACTCGCTTGTGCGGTTTTCGATTCATTTAGCTCAACGCCCTCTACGGCAAATAAGGTGTAAGCTAAGGTTAATGTGTTTATATCTTTGGGTAACTCCGGGTCAACGTAGAAAAATAACGGCATGTCTTGTTGCTGACCAGGCGCCAGCGTTTGCTGTTCAAAACAAAAACAACTGACTTTTTTAAGATGATTAGCGGCCAAGCCGGGGCTAACCGACGGCACCGCCTGCACAGTTGAGCGCTTAGCCGTTTGATTAGTGGCACTAAAGTCCACTTGCAGCGTTTCACCGGGATGCACTTTGACCCGATTAACTTTAGGGCCAAATTTCCAATTTAACCCCTGCGGTACGTAGCTGATAAATTCTACGGTCACGGTGCGCAGTTCATCGGTGCTCATGCTCACTTCGCTAGCTTGCTTAGCCGTTTTGCCATTAATACCAGTAACTTTACAAAATACGTCGTACAAAGGTACTAAGGCATAGCCAAAGCCGAACATGGCAACCACTACAATCAGTAGTCGCACCACTAAGCGGCGATGGCCTTGCATGTTACTTAATCTCCGGTGGAGTGGTGAAGCTATGGTAAGGCGCGGGTGAGGGTAAGTTATCCCACTCTAGCCCTTCTGCACCTTCCCAAGGTTTGGCTGGCGCAGGCTCACCACTACGAATACATTTAATCACCATGTATAAGAAAATAAACTGTGATAAACCAAAGGCAAAGCCACCAATACTGACAATCGCATTCACGTCAGCAAACTGCAGTGCGTAGTCAGGTATTCGCCGTGGCATGCCCCCTAGACCTAAAAAGTGCATTGGGAAGAACAACACGTTTACCGACACCAGCGAGCACCAAAAATGCAAACGGCCTAAACCTTCGTCGTACATTTTACCGGTCCATTTAGGTAGCCAGTAATAGGCCGCGGCCATAATCGAGAATATGGCACCAGTAACCAGAACATAGTGGAAGTGCGCCACCACGAAATAGGTATCGTGGTATTGGAAGTCAACCGGGGTAATGGCCAGCATCAATCCCGAGAAACCACCAATGGTAAACAACACGATAAAGGCGATAGCAAACAACATGGGGGTTTCAAAAGAAATTGAGCCTTTCCACATTGTGGCAACCCAGTTAAAGACTTTTACCCCTGTAGGCACCGAAATCAACATGGTGGCGTACATGAAGAACAGCTCGGCTTGCACCGGCATCCCCGTGGTAAACATGTGGTGAGCCCATACCACAAAACTTAAACCGGCAATGGACGCGGTGGCGTAAACCATCGACGAATAACCAAACAACTTCTTACGCGAGAAGGCAGGAACAATCGCCGAGATAATACCAAACGACGGCAAAATCATAATGTACACTTCAGGGTGACCAAAGAACCAAAAGATGTGTTGGAACAACACCGGATCTCCGCCACCAGCAGCATCGAAGAAGGAAGTACCAAAGTACTTATCGGTCAATACCATGGTGACCGCCCCTGCCAATACAGGCATCACCGCAATCAACAAAAATGCGGTAATAAACCATGTCCATACAAACAGCGGCAACTTCATGTAAGTCATACCCGGAGCGCGCAAGTTCATAATGGTAACAATCACGTTGATCGCCCCCATAATCGAGCTAATCCCCATAATATGAACCGAAAATACAAACAGAGCAGTACTATCAGGGCTGTAGGTAGTAGACAACGGCGCGTAGAAGGTCCAACCAAAGTTAGGGCCGCCACCTTCCATAAATAATGACGCTAACAACATGGTAAAGGCGAACGGTAAGATCCAAAAGCTCCAGTTGTTCATCCGGGGTAATGCCATATCTGGCGCACCAATCATCATAGGTATCAGCCAGTTCGCTAAACCTGTAAATGCTGGCATTACTGCACCAAACACCATAATTAAACCGTGCATGGTAGTCATTTGGTTGAAGAAGTTTGGTTCAACTAATTGTAACCCCGGCTGAAATAGCTCAGCCCGAATCACCATCGCCATCGCGCCGCCAGTAATAAACATGGCAAAGGCGAACCAAAGATACATCGAGCCAATATCTTTGTGGTTAGTGGTTAAAACCCAGCGCATTAAGCCGCGAGGGGCGTGATGATGGTCGTCATGCTCTGCATGAACCTCACTAATCGTGCTCATTATTACTCTCCCTACTGCGCTGCATTCTGCACGGCCACAACATCCTTGGCCTGCACTAGATCACCCGTATCATTACCCCAAGCATTTCGCTCATAGGTAATCACCGCCGCCAACTCTTTTAAGCCCAGTTGTTTACCAAAGGCCTGCATCGCGGTACCCGGCACACCATTTACCACCACATCAATGTGTTTGCTCACGTCGCCCACGGCGATTGGGCTAGCTTTTAGCCCAGGGAATACTCCCGGCAAACCTTCACCATTAACCTGATGACAAGCAGCACAGCTTTTCTCATAAACTTTTTCGCCCAGAGACATCAACTCGTCTTGCTCCATGGTCATCGCCACTAATGCAAGCTCTTGTGCCTGTTTGGCTTGATAAGCGGCTTCTTCTTCAGCCAGCCACGCATCGTATTCTGCTTGCGGTTTGGCTATCACTACAATGGGCATGAAGCCGTGGTCTTTACCACATAGCTCTGCACATTGGCCGCGGTAGATGCCCGGTTTATCGATAATCGTCCACGCTTCGTTAATAAAGCCTGGATTAGCATCTTTTTTAACCGCAAAGTCTGGCACCCACCAAGAGTGAATAACATCTTCAGAGGTCATTAAGAAGCGAACCTTCTTACCCACAGGCAACACTAAGGGCCGATCAACCTCGAGTAGATAATTAGCGCGTTTGCTCAGCTTGCCGTTCACTTCGCCCCAATCAGATGCCAGTACACTGTAATACTCTAACTCTTGGTCAAAGTACTTGTAGTGCCACTTCCATTGCGAGCCGGTAACTTGAATCGTTAGGTCTGCATCGGAGGGATCTTCCATGGCGAGTAAGGTTTTAGTCGCAGGGATCGCCATACCAATCAAAATAACGAAAGGGATGACCGTCCAAATAATCTCGACTTTGGTACTTTCATGAAACTGAGCCGGAACGGCCCCTTTAGATTTTCTATGATGAAAAATGGCCCAAAACATTGCGCCAAACACCAGAGCACCAATTGCACAACAAATATAAAAAATTGTCATGTGCAAGCCATAGACTTGCTCGCTTATTGAGGTGACACCTGGACGTAAATTGAATGACATTTCTTCCGCGTATGCTTGCGACGTAAAGAATGTCAGCAGTAATAGCTGTATCCATCGGCCCACAGCGCTCTCCTTTGCTAGTAGCCAACGACAACAACTTCCCAAATCAGGAAGTGGCTGCGAATAAAGGGATAACTCCCACCCCGAACCAACAGGTTGCAACCGCTAAACACAACCTACTGCTTATAAATTAACCTTTAAGTTATGGAATTGTAAATAAAATGTTTATTTTTTTATTGCGAGAGATAAAAGATGTGATGATAACGACAAAAGCCCAAATCAAATTGATTTGGGCTTTAAAATGCGGGAACTATTGTAAAACTTAAGCTTACATCCAATCGGCAGTGCGAATAATGCCGACTGCTAAGCCTTCAATTTCAATGCTCTGATACTCTAAATCTACCTCAATGGTACTGAGCTCTTGGTTTTCAGGGTGCAAATAAACCATTTTGCCATCGCGCTCAAAACGTTTTACCGTGACATCATCTTCCAAGCGGGCTACCACCACTTGACCATTGTGAACATCGCTGGTTTTATGCACCGCCAATAGGTCGCCGTCCATAATACCAATGTCTTTCATGCTCATCCCTTGCACACGTAGCAAGTAATCTGCGTGCGGCTTAAATAAATTAGCATCAACCGCATAGTGAGACTCTACATGCTCTTGCGCCAAAATAGGCTCGCCAGCGGCAACCTGCCCAATCAGCGGTAAACCCGCTTCTTCAGGTTGTTGATTAGCAGCCGGTGTAGACAAATAGGCATCGGCAATGCGGATCCCACGAGAGGCGCCAGGGATCATTTCAATTGCGCCTTTTTTCGCTAAGGCTCGTAGGTGTTCTTCGGCAGCATTGGCCGAGCGAAAACCCAGCTCTTTAGCTATCTCGGCACGAGTAGGCGGCATACCTGTATCTGATATATGTCGTTGAATAAGTTCAAACACTTCGGTCTGACGGGGCGTTAAGGGCTTCATAGTCTACCTGTAAGTTTATACAGCACACTGTTAGTATATACAGCATTAGCGATGAAGCAAGGTTTTATCTAGGATCAAGCTATAGTGTAGGTTTCAGTTTCATTGAAATGCTTTCCGCTACGTTGAAACTACACCCGATATTTCGTGACACCCGTGACAAATAAGTAGAGGTTGGAGTAATAGACGGATACGAACAGCCGAGCTAACTCATTTTTGGACAAATGCGTGTTACGTTATTAGCTCAAATATCGGTGGTTCGGATTAGATTCAGTACGGTTAGATCGGAGTTAACGCCCGGTTTTGGGGCGGACTTGGAGCTGCGAAGCAGCGGAAAGGCCGTCCCAGCCCCAACGGGGCGATAACAACCGCTTGTTAGGTAATTCATTTATGACAGCCGTAGAAAACTCTTATACTCAATCACGATATCGTACTTAACTCCCGCTTGCTTTAACCGACCTACGATATGATTCGCGACCTCATTTGGCCGCTCGTGCGCATATTGGACATCAACAACTAAGATATATTTCCCATCTCTCTTAAGTTCGACAAGCATGACGGCCTCCCCCTCATACTCACCACTCCAAGATCTCAACAACTCGTTACGAGGGCTGTTAGCCCAGCGGTTATAACTTCGTATCCAAGGCTTTTTATCCTGAACCAAGCCATTATCACTGCAAAAATTTTCAATGGCGCTATCAGTAATACCGTTGCTATCAGCTAAATCAATCACTGCAAAATTACCACATGCAGTCAACGGAAGGATAACGAAAAATAAAGCCACTCGAAGCATCATACTTTTCATCTGACATCACCTAGACATAATGATCCCCGGTGAAAGTGCCGACCTCCTGCGTTTATCGTGGGTTAGTCAAACTAGAGCCACACTGTTAGATGCAAAGTCTTAACAGAACAGGAGATCGACATGTCTACATCTAGCACGTTTTTTATTGGACCAGATGTTCACAAAGAAACCAAAGATGCCGCTTATTGTGTTGATAATTCGAGAGATGAGCCTGTGTTCCAAGGCACCATTCCCACCAATATTCGTTCTATCAACAAACTTATCAAAAAATACAAAGACTTGGCTAGTCATCTTTGTGTGGTTTATGACGTTGGGCTTTTTACATTGGGCTGCTGTTGCTTCAATACACATCGCGATCCAAACCGACAACAATAACAATGTCGTTACTCAGCTATGCCCTTGTAGCCAACACCCCATGCACTGCACAGGCATAAGCCGAACGAGCTAGCCGAAAGGCGAACAGTATAAGGATAATGGCAGGGCTTAACATGAGGATGAAAATACACACAAAATAACAACTTAGCACTACGCCAAACGGGTAAGGGCTTAACGCCGTTCACCCCGTCTTAGCCAAACTCGCCTTGCGAAAACTAACAAGGCCTTGACCCCGCCAACCTCAACACCGTTATTGACTATAGAAGGGAGCATCGGGCTTGTTCAACACCCGAATAAGGTGTCGGCTGCGCGACACCTATTCTTATTCGTTATACGAGTTTGCCACAACACTCTTTATAGCGTTTCCCGCTGCCACATGGACATTGAGCGTTTCTTGCAACACCTGTTAAGGTTGGAACCGTATTGTTTTTTGTTGGATTTATACATTCTTGATTAGCAAAATCTATTTTAAAGCCGATACCTATACCTGTATTTGCATTCGCTTCAAGGACGCTTGTTATAGCACCTAGACCATTAGCAATTAAGTTAGCGAATTGCCCAAAGTCGACGCCCATAATATTAACAGAACCGTTATTAGCAATTGCTTGGCAATGAGATGATAGTTCTGCGATTGGCTGGCCTAATGCTTGTAAAGAATCACCACCTAAAAACCTCCGCTGAGTAACTATACCTATAACACTTCCTGTTTCACAATCGACGATTGGACCTCCTGAGTTTCCACCATTAACTGAACCATCAATGTAGAAAGCATGGCTGTTGGATGGCCCTGAGATAATAGCCTCATGAACTAATAAGTCATGAATTCCATGTGGGAAACCTGCAAATAAAATTTTCCTACCTCTTGGTATTTGGCAAGGTTCTTCCGGATGAAGGATTATCCTACCATCAGGTAAAGGCTCAACAAGCTCAAGCACAGCGAAGTCATATTTTGATTTGTGAGAATAGTTTTTTAACGTAACTCTTAGTTTTTGACCCGACTCTGTTACTGCAAAGATAGGATTGCCACTGGATATGTGATTCTCTATAACATGGTGGTTCGTAAGGATTGTTTTATCATCCCTAAAGCTAAAACCACTACCCGAGCTACCATGGCATTCTATTCTGAATGTGGCATTAGCTAAATTTTGATACATCGACTCATCCTTTACTCGTATAACAGCTTGTTAATAGGAAAAATTCCTTGTTTAAACAAGGGATTTTTCCTATTAACATACATTTGATAAAACCCAGATTATCACCTTTCCTAAGCTGTATCAGCCACCTAGCTCGAAAAATAACAAAAACATCAGCACAAAAGAATGCAAGCCTTTGTGGAAAGAAGGAATCACAATTTATATGTGTATAAGCACAGCGCTTTGTCCACAACAGTAGAAAAATTAAGGGTACATAGGTTTAATAAGTAACCAAAAACTTGCTTGAAAGGTTCGCTTAGCTACCACATAGCGTTTATGATCTAAGCGACTTGGGGGCATAATGAGTTAACACGCTGCCTCATAGAACAAAATAATCGCGACTCTACGCAAGTTGTTAGAAAAATAGGCGTTCAAATTTTGCCGCTATCTTATGTTACCGCTACGCTTAAGCCATCTTTTCCTTATGGATATTTTCTCAATGAGCATTAAAAAAAATCAAGTTATCGCCCTTTCATCGGTCATTTTACTGGCTACAGGGTGCTCACCAGCACCGGGTATAGCGTCCAGTGGAACTATCAGCGATTACCGTGGTTCAGCAAGTATTACGCAAGGTGCTGCTCACACCTTGGAATCGAATATATTTGAGTGTGAAAACGGCCGTAGCCGAGTTGCAGGTATCGGTGAGATTACCGCTTCAGAAGGGACAGTTTGGACGGTTCCAGCTAAAAACCATTTTACTACAGCACCAAAAGCTATCGACTTATACGAAGAATGCGCAAGCATCACCCCGCAAAGCCTTGCTAACGTAGACGAAGCCTCTGTACCCGTCGCGGTGGTCGATACTGACGGTGAAGAAATCACAGGCTATATCTTTGCTGACAACTACTTTGAGTTATACATCAATGGCACGCTTGTAGCGGTAGATACCGTACCGTTCACCCCCTTTAACTCTAGCATTGTGAAGTTTAAAGTTAAAAAGCCTTATACGATTGCAGTAAAAGTCATTGATTGGGAAGAACACTTAGGTTTGGGTACTGAAGATAACCGTGGAAAGGCCTATCACCCTGGTGACGGTGGCTTTATTGCAAGCTTTAGTGATGGAACGGTGACAGGTTCAGATTGGCAAGCTCAAACATTCTATACCGCGCCCATTTACGATCTAGCCTGTCTGACAGAAGTTGAAAACAAACGTCTATCAGAGACTTGTACTACAGAGGGTACAGATCATGGTGAGCATGCTTACGCTGCCCATTGGGCAACGCCAAGCAATTGGATGGCAAAAGAATTTGATTCAAGCTCTTGGCCTCAAGCAACCTTATATTCAGAAGATGAAATAGGTGTAAATAACAAAAAGGCCTACATGAATTTCATTGAAAAATTCAGCGGTGCAGGGGCCAGTTTTATTTGGTCAACTAATGTCGTACTGGATAATGAAGTGTTACTGAGATACGAAGTAAAATAAATCTTTGATAACGCCTCTTTCTACATTGAAGCAGACAATGATGCGTGTAACGTCCATTCGGTTGCAGTGGCTCATGCACGGTAACAACCGTACTGAACACTCAGGCTACGCGTTAGCGAGTAAGCCCTTTTTCAACAAGGCCGCTAGTTGATTTTTTTCTTCTGCGTCGAACATATTTAACATTATATCCATGTTTACAATATGGGCATCGAGGGCTTCGTCGAGTTCTGTTGTGCCTTGCTCGGTGAGCTTTACCTTGCAGCTTCGGCGATCTTGCTGGCTGGCAATCCGCTCTATTAAGCCACGCTGAACCAGTTTCTCAATCCAAGTGCTCACTGCGCCCGATGACAACATTAAGGTTTTGTAGAGTTCGGTAGGGGTAAGAGGCACTTGGCTACGGCGCAGTGTTGCTAATATATCAAACTCGATACTGCTTAAATTGTGTTGCTCAAACACCCCGTCTAACTGCTTTTGCCACATAGCATTTACTTGCCGTAAACGCCCAATAATGCCCATTGCAGAGCAGTCCATATCGGGCTTTACCTTGCCCCACTGCTGCAAAATGTTGTCTACCGGATCCTTCATCGATAATGCCTAATTAACTATCTTTTCGAAAAGATACTTGAATAAAAGTGAAAATTCTATTACTTTTCACAAAGTGTCTTTTTGAAAAGATACATTATTGAAAGATAACTAAGCATGGCAAACCGTTATGACACTACGTGAAACCCTCAGCACAGTGGCACTTACCGCTATTGCACCCATTGTGTGGGGCAGTACTTATTTGGTCACCACAGAATTATTGCCGGCGAATAGCCCGCTAACCGCAGCCATGTTACGCGCACTGCCTGCTGGCATAGTGCTCGTGCTATTAACCCGAACACTGCCGCGTGGGCATTGGTGGCCTCGCCTATTGGTACTTGGTTTTCTAAATATTGGGTTCTTTTTTTACTGCTTGTTTTTTGCCGCCACACATCTACCCGGGGGGATGGCTGCGCTTGTTATGTCGATTCAACCGCTGCTAGTCATGGCCCTTAGCTACTTTTTGCTAAACAGTGCGTTAAGCATAAAGCAGATGGTGGCAGGCTTGATGGGCATAGCTGGTATCGCTTTGTTGGTAGTAAACAATCAAGCTGAATTGAGTACCCAAGGTATTTTAATGGGCATGTTAGGGGCCGTCACCATGGCTTATGGCCTAGTAATGACCAAGCGCTGGGGCCGACCAAAAGGAATGACCTTACTGGGTTTTACCGGTTGGCAACTGCTATTGGGCGGGTTAATGCTGCTACCTGTGGCATGGTCAATTGAGGGCTTACCTAGCCAACTAAGCCTTAAAAGCCTTGCTGGGTATAGCTACCTGAGTATCATGGGCTCGGTGCTCGCCTATTCGTTATGGTTTCGTGGTATTGAAAAGCTGCCGACAATTACAGTGTCATTTTTAGGGCTGTTAAGCAGTGTGTCGGCTGTGGTGCTTGGCTATATAGTGTTAGGACAATCACTCACCTGGCTGCAGCTGTGTGGCGCATTAAGCATTTTTGTTTCTATTTTGCTCGCAGCATCAAAAGCCAACAGCACACCGCCAACCGGCATCTTGAAAACTCAAGCAAACGCTGCATAAGTTTCTTCATCTAGGCTGGCGCTAAAAGTATTGTTCAACCAGCTTCAAATGAATAAAACACTAGGCATGTAAGTTCTGATACTAAAGTAACCGTGACTCCAGAGGGTGGGTTCCCCAGCGAACCTACTCATCTATAGTTAACTGCAGGGCGGTTTACCTTTTCACAGCCAGTGCATTGCCTAATCAAGTACGAAGAATCTGCTAAGGTGGCTCTGCCCCAGAGCGGCCCCATTTATTCATTTATTTTGACAAAAAGTATAGAAAGTCTCTTTCTTACCGATTATCTTCAACTCAACAAAGTAATTTTTTCTCAAAGCAGAACAAGCCTTCCACCAAAAGTAATATAATAAACGGGCGTCTCCTCTTTTTGTTTTCTTCAAGTAAATATTTATCAGTAAAGATAACTTTTAAGCCCCATGCCAGTAAGTGAGGCTTATGCTTACTGGCACTCCCTCCCAATAACAGCCAATTAGCCAATTAGCCAATTTAAGGCTCCGCCAAGCTTTTAGCCCTTGCTATTTACGAGTGTTTTAAACGCCCAAGTTTTAGTATTGCCTCACAAAACTTGAGGCTTGCTCGAACAATAGCCAAAAACGAGAATCTCATCACGGCTAAAGTACTATCATTATAAAATAATACAATAACTAGCATGCTACATTTATTGGAAGGGATTGTATGAACGTAACTAAATCTATCGCTCTAGGTACCAGCTTACTTACCAGCTGTCTGGTTTTTTCTGCTCACGCTTATGTTCAAGATCCTCAGCTTACTGAATACCGAGCAAATAAAGGAAAAAGCTCAGTATGGCTATCTCATGAAGACTCTAAAGAAGGTTATGGGGATGTGGGTAGCTCTAAAGACAGTGCATTTGACGCCGAAGGCTCATCGCGCTTTCGCTTTAAGCGCGATGTGGCCTATCATGACTTCAATTCGACTCCAGGCTTAAGCCAAATTGTTAGTGGACTACCCAAGAATACTGACATGACCTACTCACTCTACTACTGTGATAAAAAAGGGAATAACTCGCCAACTAAATTGCACTTTGGTGTAAGAACAGTGGCTGATAGTGCTCCCTTGACCGGTGATGTCATTGCCGATAGCAAAGCGCATGTCAGTGAGTTAGCTATGGCTCCTCAAGGTAACAAGAAGTGTTTCCGCCAAGTGAGTGTAGACTTCAACACCGGAGCCAATACTAGCGTTGAAATATTCAGCTTACTGGAAGTCGATACCTCGGCCGAGCTCAGCCTAGATAAAGAGCTTGAAGTCAGGGTTGATGAGTTCTCGATTACCAACAAGTAAACCGCCAAACACTAGGTAGCCTTTAGTATTAACGCTACCTAGTACTGCCCCAATACTTCCTTAAGCTAAACCATCCTCACACCATCTTGCTGATGACTTTGTGCTCATCGCAATTCAGCTACAGCTATTTGCCAGTTGCCATGTAATAATTGCTGCTTGAACCATCCACTCTAGCTGAGCTTGTAACCCCAAGCCGATAGGCCATAAGTGAAAAAAATAGCCATATTCGCCGATGTGCAAAACATCTATTACACCTGCCGTGAAGCTTATGCCAAACAGTTTAACTATCGTCGTCTTTGGCAACAGTTGCAGCACCAAGGAGACATCGTTGCCGCCTATGCTTATGCTATTGATCGCGGCGATAATCAGCAGCTTAAATTTCAAAGCGCCCTAAAACACATTGGTTTTGAGGTGAAACTTAAGCCTTTTATACAACGCAGTGACGGCTCAGCGAAAGGTGATTGGGATGTGGGAATAACCATTGATGTACTAGAAGCTGCGCGCGAAGTAGATATTGTGGTGCTACTCTCCGGCGACGGTGACTTTGCGATTCTGCTTGATAAGATCACCCAAGACTACTCCGTTGAAGCCTTGGTTTACGGCGTACCGAGTTTAACCGCGCATGCTTTAGTTAATGCTGCCAGTAACTTTCAAGCTATTGAGCAAGACTTATTGCTGTAAATGGTCGCTCTCTATATTACTGTTTAACCACATTAAACTAAGCTAAGCACCGTTAATCTGTAAAAAGCTGTCATTTTTTACCCAATTTGTAATCAATTTCAGCTATCATCGCGCCCCACTGTAAATTCTACAGCGATATACACTTTATCTTTAACCCTCGAAGAGGACGCCATTTTGAGCCAAACCGATTTTTCTACTTTAACGCTACATGCGGATTTATTAAGTAATCTAGAGACCCTAGGTTATAGCTCAATGACGCCTATTCAAGCGCAAAGCCTGCCTGAGATTTTGGCCGGAAAAGATGTTATCGCACAGGGCAAAACTGGTTCGGGTAAAACCGCCGCTTTTGGCTTAGGTTTACTCAACGCTTTAGACGTTAAACGCTTCCGTATTCAAAGCTTAGTATTATGCCCAACTCGCGAGTTAGCCGACCAGGTGGCTAAAGAAATCCGTAAACTGGCTCGTGGCATTCACAACATTAAAGTACTAACGCTTTGTGGTGGCATGCCATTTGGCCCACAAATTGGCTCACTGGAGCATGGTGCGCACATTGTGGTCGGCACTCCTGGGCGCGTAGAAGAACACTTAAGCAAAGGCACTTTAAAGCTCGATAATATTAAAAACCTGATTCTAGATGAAGCCGACCGCATGTTAGAAATGGGCTTTCAAAGCGCCATTGATGCGATCATTGATTTGGCTCCAAGCGATCGTCAAACCTTATTGTTTAGCGCCACCTTCCCTGAACAAATTGAAAGCATCTCTAAACATATCATGCGAGATCCGGTGCGCGTTGAAGTCGCCAGCACCCATGATAACTCTTCGATATCTCAGCACTTTTTTAAAGTAGACGACAATGAACAGCGGATGCTAGCTTTGCGCTTACTGCTATTAGAACATCGCCCTACCTCTAGTGTAGTGTTTTGTAATACCAAGCGAGAAGCCCAAGAAGTGGCCGACGAATTGCTCCAGTTTGGCTTTAGTGCATTAGCGCTGCACGGTGATTTAGAGCAACGCGATCGTGACCAAACCCTGCTGCAATTTGCCAATAATAGCGCCTCGGTGTTAGTGGCCACTGACGTAGCTGCACGAGGTTTAGATATTGATTCGCTAGATGCAGTGATTAACTATCATATTGCGCGTGATGTTGAAATCCATGTGCACCGCATTGGCCGTACTGGTCGTGCCGGTAGTAAAGGCATAGCCTGTTCGTTATTTAGCGATAAGGAACACTTCAAAATTGCCTTGTTAGAAGATTATTTAGAGCGCCCTATCGAAGATGAAGACCTACCATCAATGGCCTTGCTAAATAAAACACCTAACCAACCATTAATGGCTACCTTGCAGATTGATGGCGGCAAAAAGCAAAAAGTAAGAGCTGGCGATATTTTAGGGGCTTTAACCGGTGAAAATGGTATTGCCGGCTCTCAGGTAGGTAAAATCAACCTATTCGATAACCGCGCTTATGTCGCGGTAGAGCGTGAAGTACTTAAGCGTGCACGTAAAAAACTAGAACACGGTAAAATGAAAGGCCGCTCGTTCCGCGTGAGGCACTTAACGCTATAAGTGCAGAACAACGTTAAACGCCAGCTCGCAGCTGGCGTTTTAATAGGTATTGTAATTAAGCACCAAACTGCCACCTTTAAGCACACTGCCATAATTAAACAGTAAACCAATACTAACATTGTCTAACCAACCCGCTCCGTAATGCCCCGTGCCCATTAACAAATCAACACCAAATTCGTAATAATGCGGTGTTTGAAAGGCTTCATTGGTATTCCCCGTAAGATCGACACGAGACGCCGACAGCTCTCCAGAAAATGCGATGTCCCAGATTCGTCCAATGGGATGAGAGTAATACAGGGTATTGCGCCACGAACTGGCTTGTATATCTACTTGGTGGCTAGCAATGTCAGAGCCATAAGATTGGCCATAAATATATGAATAACGAGAGCGATATTTAAGCTTATGATTGGTCCAACGTTTCTGATATTGCAAAGCTAAACTGGGTTGTAACATCCACGCATTTAGCGAAAAGTTAGTGAGAACGCCATCGAAAACAGGCTGAAATATTTGGCTAACAGAATTATTGTAAGTGTAGCGCTGCTCTAACCTGCGAATACTGCCACCTAATTCACCACTAAAGCGCCAGTTAGCAAAGCTATCCCAATGAATTCCACCGGCTAAATACCCTGAGTACAGTTTCAACTTTTCTTGATCGCGAGTCGGATCTAGCTCCTCAAACAGTGTGATGTCATGGAAACGCTGGGTATACCCCAAACGTCCGGTCGTGTAAGTTTCCCAACCTTGACCACGCCAAGGTAAGCGCAAGGTCAGCGGTAGGGTGAGCGTTTTGAGCTCGTTTTTTAATCGGTTGGCATCATCCCCCCCTAGGTTATCGTCGTCTATTGGAATAAAACCTGAAGGGTCAAAATTTACAAAGCCAATGGTCACTGTTTCGCGATCATGAATCACCGCGTCAGCGGCAAAAGTTCCCGCTATATTACGTTCAAGAATCGGCAAAATTTCATTTTCTAAATGACCGTCTTTTAAGGCTGCCCGAGAACTAGCGGCTACTCCACAGGCCAAGCATATAAGCCATAAGCGGTTTAGCCATTTCGCCTTATTCATCCTTGAATAACCTTTCAATATACACCTCATCTACGCGGTAAAGGCTGAGACCTTGCTCGCTTTTATTTATCTCGTTCTCGCGATAGCGCTCATTTAGCTTAGCCTACTGGTTTTTGATTTAACAAACTAAGGATGTTGTTTAAGCAATCAACTACCATTTTTTTGCTTCAAGCAATGCTTGTTGAAACAGCGGCCAATTCACCAAGTGTTGCTGATAGCGCCCTGCATTACCATCAAGAGTTACACCATATTGCAGCAAGCGTAACGCCATCAGCGAATAAAAGGCATCAACCGCGCCTGCATGTCCAAATGCGAAACTCGGACCAAATGGTTGCCAAATACAGGTTAAGCGCGCTATTTCAGACTGGAGTGGAATAGTTGAAGCGGTATCTGGCGTCTGTAAAAGTTGAAAAGGTAATTGGCTGCGAATCAGTGAAAAACCCGAATGCAACTCTGCTAAATAACTTCGGGCGATAGCACGTTTACTGGCGCAGGCTGGATAAAGACCGCCATTACACAGCTCATTGGCAAACTCTGTTATCGCCAAAGAGTCATGAACGCTCACCTCTTTGGTGTGTAACACCGGCACTAACATCGTCGCAGATTCAGCTCGTAGCTGCTGCTGATAACCTGCATCACCCAAAGCAATCGTAGTAATATCAAAATCTAACTTGGCCAACTGCAGGCACAAATAGGCGCGAATCGACCAGGTAGACTCACGCCCTACCACGAGATTTAATTTTGGCTGCATTCTATTCTACGCCCGCGGTGACTTTTAATGCACGCTGGCGACTATAGATGGTAAGCATAATGCCCCCTAACACCAAACTGGCAGATAACACAAAAGTAAGCCCCAAGGGCTCGCTAGCAAATAACCAACCACCAACGGCGGCAATAATCGGCACTAATAGCTGCAATACTGCGGCTTGGCTCGCCGACAGACCCGATAATGCGACATACCAAATCCAATAACCTAAACCCGAAGCCAACGCGCCCGACATAACCGCAAGTAAAATACCTTGCAGACTTAGGCTTGACTGGCTGGCTAGCCACGGCAACAACAGCATTAAAAAGGCTAAACTACGCCAAAAATTAAAACAAGTATCGCGGCTGGGGCTGGTCGACCTGCGCCCATTTAAGGTGTAAACACCCCAAGCACAGCCCGCCAGCAACATTAAGATAAAACCGACAATAGATATTGAGCGTTGCTCGGACGGGGCCAATAACAGCACCAAACCACTAAAGGCTAAGGCTATACCTAAACCCTCACCCAACTTTAAGCGAGCCCCCTTAAAAATAGAAATGCCCACCATGGTGAGTTGCACCGCAGCAAACAAAATCAAAGCACCAATGCCGGTATCCAAATACACATAAGCGAAAGAAAAACAGCTGGCATAAATAAACAGCATTAAACCTGACAACCAACTGCCTTTAGCCTTGCTAGCATTGTTATCTTGCTTAAGGGTAATCAGTAAAGCGAGCGTGAATGCGCCAGCAATTAAGCGAATACTTGTGAAGCTTGCCGCGTCAATTTGTTGCTCACCCAAAGCTAAACGGCACAATACCGAGTTGCCCGCAAACGCAATTAAAGCGATAGAGGTACTCAACCAAGTCAGTAAAGGTGCAGGTTTATTCAATGTCTGACCACACAGCAAACTCATTACCGCTAGGTTCACAAAAATGAAAGCGCCGCCCCCCCGGAAAACTAAAAATAGTTTTAGTGATTTGCCCGCCAGCAGCCTCTACCTTAGCCAAGGTTTGCTCAAGTTGCTGGCTATAAAACACCAGCAGCGCTGCGCCGTTTTCGCTCGACGATTTAAGAGCCGCTTGATAAAACCCTCCATCTAAGCCTTGCCCCGAGAACGCAGTGTATTGCTCACCAAAGTCGACGAACTGCCAGCCAAAAGCCTGAGTAAAAAACTGTTTAGTCGCCGTTAAATCGGCACTGGGAAATTCCACATAATTAAGCTTTTCGTGTTGGTTCATCTTTATTTCCTTATCCGCTTATCGCTTAAGCCTGCCTATACAAACAGGGTTCCTTGCATGTAGGTGGTTGCATGTCCTGCGACAGTGACACTCTGCTTGTTTAAGGTACAGTGCAAAACACCTCCCCGAGCAGAAGCTTGGTAAGCCAGCAATGTTGTTTTATTTAAGCGCTTTGCCCAAAAAGGCGTAAGACCGGCATAAGCAGAACCCGTCACCGGATCTTCATAACCACCATTAGCCGGCCAAAAATAACGCGAAACAAAATCATATTGCTTACCTTTGGCGGTGACCACAACATCATAAGGAGCCAGCGTTTTGATCAATGCTTCGTCTATTTCAACCGCCTCAACGTCGGCTTGCTGATCATAGACCGCAAAATACGCTTGCTGATTTCGTAATATTTCTAGTGGTTTAATCGATAAGCCGTCTAACAACGCGCTAGGTATTGGCTGCAGGCTTGGTTCATGTATCGGGAAGTCCATTTCAATCAACCCCCCCTCTGCGCGACGAGCCAATAAATCCCCCACTTGCGAGGTTGAGAACTGCAGCTTGTGCAATGTTGGCTGCTGGCTAAACAAAAGATGTGCAGCCGCTAGCGTGGCGTGACCACAAAAATCGACCTCACAGATAGGGGAAAACCAGCGAATAGAATAGTGAGCCGAGCCCAAAGGGATCAGGAATGCTGTTTCTGAAAGATTATTTTCTATAGCGATGTTCTGCATCAAACTGTCATCTAACCAGCTGTCTAAAATGATCACCGCAGCAGGATTACCTTTGAATAAACCCTGACTAAAGCTATCTATTTGATAAATATTTAAAGTCATTACATTCCTTGTTATTAGACTAATTGCCAATAGCCCAAGTACTTAGCAATATGCGTCTGTCAACTTTACACAACGCACTCATCTGAACAGTTGGAGAAAGATCACACATACACCTTTACATTACCCCAATATACGTTACACTTCTCTCGCTGGTAAAGGTTACAGCGGATATTTATGCCCCATCAAGCGCGTTGATTTTTCGAAATTTATACCTGTTTGTTCGTAAGTAATTTCTGCATCTTTCGGCACCCTATAATTTACCCGTTTTTGGTGTGAATTTTATTTATTATATTTTGGAGATTACTCATGGCTACAGGTCGCGTAAAATGGTTTGACGAGCAAAAAGGTTTTGGTTTCATCGAGCGTCCAGACGGTAAAGATGTATTCGTACATTTCCGTGCTATCAAAAGCGATGGTTACAAAACTTTGGCTGAAGGCCAAGAAGTACAGTTTGAAGTAGAAGAAGGTCCTAAGGGTCCTCAAGCTGCTAACGTAACTGTTGCTTAATTTGCTTTTAAGGCATTAGTATCCATTTAGTCTTAGACTAATTAGACACTAGCTTTAAGCTAAAAAAACGGTCCTTGTGACCGTTTTTTGTTTTCTGGCGTTTAGTCAATTTAATTGGCTTTACAGTTAAAAGCCTGCTGAGCTGCAGCCGCTACATGAATCGCCGTAGTATCGTAAAGTGGTACTTGAGTATGTTGCTGCTGAACCAATAAGGCTATTTCAGTACAACCCAAAATAATTGCTTGTGCCCCACGAGCCTGTAAATGCTCAATCTCAGCCAAATAACTCTGTCTCGACGCTGATGAGATGATCCCCTGACACAATTCTTGATAAATAATCTGATGTACTTGTTCCATAGCAGCACTTTCAGGCACTAATACCTCAATGCCTTGCTCAGCAATGCTTCCTTTATAAAAATCTTGCTCCATTGTGAAACGTGTCCCTAACAAGCCTACCCGCTGAACGCCATCTTTAAGTAAACTTGCGGCCGTTGCATCGGCAATATGCAATAACGGAATATTAATCGCCTGCGCTACTTGCGGGGCCACTTTATGCATAGTGTTAGTAGCAATCAGTAAAAAATCAGCACCCGATGCTTCAACAGACAAAGCGGCTTCTATCATCTTGTCGGCAAGTGCGAGCCAATCCCCTTGATGTTGTAGTGATTCAATTTCTGCAAAATCTACGCTAACAAGGTTGATCTTGGCTGAATGCAGCCCGCCTTTTATTCGCTTTGCGGCCACATTGAGTTGTTGATAGTAACTTAGGGTCGACTCCCAACTCATGCCACCAATAATACCAATAGTAAGCATGACAGCTCCTTATTTCTGGTTTACCACTTAGTGGGTTGCTCGATTTCATATAAATCGTCGGCGACATTATCCATCCGCTTTTGGATCACTACCTGAGCATCTTGTAGACCTTGGTTATAATAAAACGCGCCCAGTTCTTCAGAGAAGAAATCTAACAGAAACTCGGCATCAAACTGACCCACTTCAATATCCAGCTGTTGTTCGCAATAAGCTTGAAGCTTGTCGACTAAGGCGGTTTTTTGCTCACGAGAGAACGCTATTTTAGACATGTTTAACTTTCCTCTGCGACTCGTTGCTCTAAGGCTTCAATTTGTTGCTCAGTTTTTATTTGTCGCTGCCAATAACCCACATTTACCCAACGACCAAACTTACGTCCAATCCGCTCGAACTCTGCCACTTTGTGAAAACCTAAACGCTCATGTAACGCAATGCTTGCTGGGTTAGGCAAAGCAATCCCACCAATCAAGGTGGCAATTGGGTAGTCTTCAAGTAAGTCTATTAACTGGCTATATAGTGCCTTTCCCACCCCTTTACCTGCGGCATCCTTGGCTAAATAAATGGAGCATTCGGCAGCAAATCGATAGGCGCTCCTCGGCTTCCATTGCCCTGCATAGGCATAGCCGAGTATTTTTTCATCGCGCTCAAAAACCAACCATACATAATGTTGTTGTAGCTGGGATATTCGCGCTGCAATTTGCGCTACATCCAGTTCCACTTCCTCGAACGTCGCACTAGAGTGCCGAATATAGTGATTATAGATATCACAAATTTGCTGACTATCCGCCTGCTCGGCATCTCTGATCATGGCTGCTTCCCTTACTGCTATGCAACAAACACTTAGGTTCAATTTATCGGCAATTATTGGTTTTCACAATAATTAGTTCAAGCATCTTTGCATAGGGAGTATTTTTAGTGGCAATTACAAGCGCTTAGGGAGTGCATTTCAGCGTTTGGTAAACTCGTAAGCGAACCCTTTCACATCATCGCCTTCATCGAGAACGGCTAGCTACGCTAATTTATATTGCGAGTGAAATGGTGACTTTTAATATCAAAGCCGTTGCGTAAATAGAAGCGATGGGCAGCAAATCGCTGTACCCCCGACCCCAAATGCAGCTGCTGACACTGTTGCTGTTTAGCATAATCTATCAGCCAATTTAGTAGTACTTGTCCAGCGCCTTGTGAACGCATAGCTTCAATAGTCACCAGATCATCAAGGTAGAGATGCTTTCCCCAAGATAGCTTCCAGCCAATAACAAAGCCAGCGACAGCGATTACCTGCTGGTTGTGACAAAGATACGCAAGCTGATAACCATGCTGACGTTGCAGCTGAATCTGTTCAACTAATTGCGCTAAGGAGATACTGGGCCTTAGCTCCTGCATTACTGCTGCCACGCTCGGCAATTCGGCCTCTGATTCAAGTCGTTTAACCTGCATGACTTGCTTCCTCGATAGATTTACTTATGGCGCCAGTTGCTTGATCATCCATACATCACAGCCCTGATGAATTGAACCACTGAAGGGTTTATCTAGATGATCAAACCCTAAAGCTTGGTATAAGCTAATAGCCGCTTTCATCGTACTCAAGGTGTCCAAATAACACTGCTGATAACTCATCTGCTTCGCCGCCTTTAAACAGTGTTCTGTCATGGCTTTACCGATGCCGAGACCTCGGTGGCGAGGAGCGACAAACAATTTGCGTAACTCACAGGTCGCCGATGCTTGATCAAAGGGGGCTATGCCACCACATCCCACCACTTGCTGGTCTAACATCGCCACCCAATAAGCGCTACCTGGCAGCGTGTAGTGTTGACTCATGGCTTTTACTTCAGCATCTGAAGGACCAAACCCTTCACCCACTGCACCAAATTCTAGGCCGCCCTGCTCAATAAGCTCGCACACTGCACGATCATGAACAGCTTCAATGGGAATAATCAAAAAACTCACATTGAGCTCCAAACAAGAAATTTAACGCTAACAGTAAAACCTAACAGAGGAGCTGTATAGCCTTGAAAGCTAAGCTTAACAAGGCTATATGACATTATGGTTTCGCGGTGTCGGTTTCTGGCTCAGCAAATACTTCTGCTACCGAGCTGCGGGTTAACTCACCTTTCAAGTTGCCTTCTTCATCTACCACAGGTAGTGAGAAGTGGGTTTCTAATGAGTCGGTTAACACACTTTCAATCACCGCATCAGGAGAGATGGTAGGTACGTCTTGGTATTCGCTAACTTCTAACTTGGCTTCGCCAGGAATTTTAGACGCTTCTTCCAGTGAATCTTGAGTTACGATCCCCTGATAACCTTCTTCTGTGACATGGTAGGCATAATCGCCTTTTAGGCGTTTCATTTGCTGTAGGGCTTCGCCAATGGTATCAGCCGTAATCCGACGCGCTGGCGGTTGCATCACCGTTTCAACGGTAAGCGCTCGTGCGCGGTTCACGTCTTTGACAAACGCTTCCACATAATCAGTTGCTGGATGCAATAGAATATCGTCAGGTGTACCTTGCTGAACCATTTCGCCATCTTTAAGAATGGCAATTTTATCCCCCAAGCGAAGGGCTTCATCCAAGTCATGGGTAATGAAGATAATGGTTTTGTGCAGGCTCTCTTGCAGCTCAATCAATTGGTCTTGCATCTCGCTGCGAATCAGCGGATCAAGCGCCGAAAACGCTTCGTCCATTAATAAGATTTCAGCATCAGTACACAACGCCCGTGCTAAGCCAACTCGTTGCTGTTGGCCACCAGATAGTTGCGAGGGGTACTGCTGTGCATAGCCTTCTAGACCTACAGTATCTAACCACTGCTGAGCTTTAGCCAAACGTTCTTCTTTAGCAATGCCTTGAACCGACAAGCCATAAGCGACATTATCAATCACACTGCGGTGAGGCATCAAACCAAAGCGTTGAAATACCATCGACATTTTGTGACGACGGAAGTCTTGAAGTTGCTTCGGACTCAACTTCATCACGTCTGTGCCTTCAACGCTAATAACCCCTTCGGTAGGGTCTATCAAACGGTTAAAGTGACGAATTAAGGTAGATTTACCTGAGCCAGATAGACCCATGATGACAAAAATCTCACCCTGATTAATTTCTAGATTAATGTCTTTCAGGCCTAAGGTATGACCGGTTTCAGCGAGTATTTTGTCTTTTGACTCGCCCGCTTTTACCCGCGACATAACTTCTTTAGAGTTATGACCAAATAGCTTGTATAAGCCCTCAATTTTAATTAGTGGCTCAGTCATGCTTTAGTCCTTGCAGATGCGCTTGAGTTCGTTTTGCGTAGGCTTGAGACACGCGATCAAAAATGATGGCCAGTGCCACAATCGCTAAACCATTGAGCAAACCCAAGGTGAAATACTGGTTAGTAATTGATTTTAATACCGGTTGACCTAAACCTTTCACACCAATCATTGAGGCAATAACAACCATCGATAAGGCCATCATAATGGTTTGGTTAATCCCCGCCATAATTGTAGGCATAGCTAAGGGAATTTGCACACCAAACAAACGCTGTGAGGAGCTCGCACCGTAGGCAGTGGCAGCCTCTAAGACTTCTTTATCTACTAAGCGAATGCCTAGATTAGTAAGACGTATAACTGGGGGGATACCATAAATAACCACGGCGATAACACCCGGTATTTTACCAATGCCCAATAACATCACGACAGGGATCAGATAAACGAAAGCGGGTAACGTTTGCATCACATCTAACATTGGAGTAATGATTGCCTGAGCACGATTTGAGCGCGCCATAACAACACCAATAGGTATACCCAAGGCTATCGCTAACATTGTACACACGGTAATAATGCTCATTGTTCGCATCATATCTTCCCACATGCCAAAGTAGCCTACCAACAACAGTGATACAACCGAGCCGATGACCAGCTTCCAAGAGCGGCTAGCTAAATACACCAAGCCTGCGCATACAATTAACACCAGCCACCACGGCGTGGTGATTAACAACTTTTCGAACCAAACTAAAAATTGTAGGAGGGGATCAAAAAACGATTCGATGGCTTCACCATACTCTCGCGAAAAATTACGATATGCACCATCTAACGACTTACGAATAACAGTGAGATCGGCTCGGCTCATTTGTGGAAAACTTTCTAACCACGACGAATCCGCCATAAAAAATACCTCTAAATAAAAAACGCGAAAGGCCAACGTTACGTTGGCCTTTTTTTTAACTCAAATTACATACTAGCTAAAGCTTTACTTACCTTCGCTGCTACATCTGTTGATACCCATGCTTTCCAAGTATCGGGGTACTCAGTCAAAAAGTGATACATGCTGGCATCACCATCGGCCTGGTTATCTTCCATCCAAGCTAATAGTTCATTCATTTGCGCATTAGTGAAACTACGTTTAGTTATGTAGTCATAAGCTTGCGGTGCTTTACTCGCAAAACTTTCAGTCGTCACCGAATGTACTGGTGAAGGTGGGTACATAGTGACTTTAGGGTTTTCACACCCTTCTTGGGTGGTACAATTTAGAAATTCTTGCTCATCAATACCGTTCCCAGTATCAACCTTAACCATTTCGTATTTACCCAATACAGCCGTTGGCGCCCAGTAGTAACCAAACCAACCTTGCTCACGGTTATACGCTTTAGCAATGGAGCCTGATAAACCAGCACCTGAACCTGGATCGATCAGTTCAAAACCAGATTTTTCGAGTTCTAATGCTTCAAAAAGGTTATTAGCAGAAATTTGGCAGTTCCAGCCTGCTGGACAGCCATAAAAACCTGACAGTTCTTTGCTTTCTGGGTGAACAAATAGTTTAGCGTGCTTTTTTACACCTTCAATGGTGGCTATCTCTGGGTATTTATCAACTAAATACTTTGGCACCCAAAAACCTTCTTCGCCACCGTCAGACAAAGACTTACCAGCAAAACGAATACGCTTTTCAGCTACGCCGCGGTCAAGTACTTCTTTGGCTGAATTACTCCACAATTCAGGAGCAATATCCGGCTCGCCTTTTTCCATCATAGAAACAGTGGTTGGCATGGTATCGCCTGGCACGAGCTCGGCATCACAACCATAGCCATGTTCCAGAATAAATTTGTCTACGTTGGCAATCACCGTCGCTGAACTCCAGTTCATATCTGCGATGGTCACACTGCCACAGCTTTCTTCGGCTTGAGCAAAAGTGCTCACCAATAATAATGCTGCATATCTTAACTTCATATCCCTATCCTTCCCTGTTTAACTTGCTTTACCTAAAGAATCATACACGTCTAATAGTTAGAGCTCAAACTAACCACTGTATATATCCACTCGTTTCACTATAGGATATACTTCGGCAAAACCAATAAGGCCTGTTTTTATCCATGCAAAAATCTGCTTACTGGCAAGATGTATTGATTTCACTTCGCAAAATTATTCGCGCTACTGACCTGCAATCTAAGCGTATAGTAAAAGCCTGTGGCTTAACAATTCCGCAGGTAATGGTGCTTAGAGCCATTGAAGAATTAGGCACAGTAACGGTAAAACGTTTATCCGATCAGGTATCTTTAAGCCAAGCAACCGTTACTACTATTCTCAATCGCTTAGAAGAACGTCAACTCATAGAAAGAGTTCGCAGTAGTACCGACCGACGTATTGTTAACCCAAGGTTGACCGAGCGAGGGGTGGATATTCTTACTACCGTACCGCCACTGCTGCATGAAGAGTTTATTCAGCGTTTCGAAGGTTTAGAAGATTGGGAAAAAACCCAAATTCTTTCTTCGTTGCAGCATATCGCTTCAATGATGGACGCTGAATCGATCGACGCTTCACCTTTATTGGATATTGAGCCACCGATAAAAGATCTACAGCGCTAGTCAATTTACTTTCAACTCAAATCAATTTGAGGTGTTAATCAGCTATTTTTGACCGGGCTAGAATATTGGTTTCTACACCATCTAAACTATGTTGGTTTTTCTTAGCCCAATATTTTTGTATGCCGTCATCACCTTGCTTTAGCGCCCACTTGCTTAGCTCTTCACGCGGAGCCACATAGTCGAAAAACGGCACCGCCATACCACAAGAGCTTTGCACCATATCAATATCCAACAAGTACAATTGACGAGCGCCATCCAGATTTGGAAATAACCCTATGTGTTCTTTCCAGCCTTGATCAGCTCGATGGATAGCTTGAGCTTTACCGTATAAGCGCAAAATAACGGGCTTCCCCTCAAACGCGCAGAACATAATGGTCATGCGAGGGTCTTGACTAACATGCGCGGCGGTTTCATTGCCACTGCCAGTAAAATTCAGCCAAAGCACCTGATGTTGATTAAGCACTCGAAACGAATCCATCCCTTTTGGTGAAGTATTCACCCTGCCTGTTGCGGCTGCAGTGGCTACAAAAAACATCTGTTGTTGCGCTATAAACTCAATGTGCGCCGGGATCATGGCACTAAATTGCTTGCCCATGTTGTCTTTATCCTTAAAAACCATGCTCTGAGTATGACAAGCTACAAACTTATCAATTAATCATCATAAAACAGTGCTATCGCTTTGTTATGAAATAAAAGAAGATCTAGTTCACGTTTTTTATGCCTCTCATAACCCTAACTCTATAGCAGACCTAAGATTAGACAAAGCATGGAGGCTATATGTACAGACTTCTCTATTTATTGATATTTTTTACGGCACTTGGTGCCACCAAGCCACTCAATATTCCCGGGTCATCAGCGGGAAATACTCTACCCATAGTTTTAGCCCAAGAGATTGTAAAGCGCAGTGATGTTTATAGTTCACTAAGTTTCCCCTATGGTGAAATCGGTGACATTTCTTTTGCAAAAACCCTCGCAGACCTCAATGGGGGAGTGGTTGACTTACTTTGGACCGCTACCTCGGCCGATCGAGAAGCAGCACAGACGGCTGTTTATTTCCCCCTATATCGCGGTACCTTAGGTATGCGCTTAGGCATTATTGAGCAAGCCAATCGCGAAATATTTAGCCAAGTCACTAGCTTTTCACAAATGCAGCAATTCATTCCTTGTCAGGGCAAACTTTGGGCTGATACTGCGATACTTGAAGCCAACGGTATTAAGGTAGCCAAAAGCCTCGGCTACGGTAATATATTTGCCATGTTAGAAGCTGACCGCTGTGATTATTTCCCACGCGGAATTTTTGAACCTTGGAGCGAAATTAAACGTGAAGCTAAGTACAATTTAACTGTCGATTCTTATGTCATGCTGCGCTACAAAATGCCTTTCTTCTTTTTTGTGAAAAAAGATAATCAAGCCTTAGCCAAACACCTTAATGACATCCTCTATCAAATGTTTGAAGACGGCAGTTATCAAACATTATTTCTCAATGATCCTGATGTAAAAAACGCACTCAATCTCGGAAAGTTAGAGAAACGCACCGTGTTTGATTTAGACAACCCCTACCTCACCGATAAAGTAAATGCCATTCCACAGAAGGTATGGTTCGACCCATTAGCAGGAAAATAAATTATGAAAACAATTACTTCAAAACTGATCGTCCTGCTTAGCGTAACCATTTTAAGCTTAGGAATTGTTGCTGTTAGTATTCTTTATTGGGCCACTAAATCAACCCTTACAGAAGGTTATGACAGCAGCAAGCAAGCACTGACTAAACAGATGACCATCATTCTTAAAGAGCCGGTATTTGTCTATGACCTTGATGTGATTCAATCCATCATCGATGCCTTTATCGATGAGCCGATGATTGTTGGTATTAAAGTGAGCGACCAGCGCGGCAAGTTAATGGCCGAAAATCATAACTCGGGCTTCAGCTCCGATGAAACCATTAGTATCGATTTAGATTGGGATGGCAAGCCCTTAGGTACCATTGAAATAGGGGTAACAAAGCAAGCCATTAATTCGGCCCTAGCCAATGAACTAACTGAAGATGTGCTCACCATCATTTTGCTAATGGGCCTAATCATTATTCTAATTGTGTTCTCGCTACGTAAGTTGGTAACAACCCCCCTCGCTGAAGTCAACAAAGTGCTGGCGGGTATTGCTCAGGGCGATGGTGATTTAACCGCTCGCATTCCCATTAACACCGAAGACGAAATTGGCCAATTGGGCGATAACTTTAATAGCTTTATCGAAACCGTACAAACCATTGTGCAAGACATGGCCGAGGCAGCTACACAATTAGAGTTAGTATCGGAAAACGTACGGGTGATTAACGACAAAAATACCGCCAATACCTTTGAGCAAACAGAACTCACCTCAACCTCTTTGAGCAACCTACAACAGTTAGGGGTGGCCACCAAAGAGATTGCAGGCAACGCCGAAAATACCGCAGGCCGAACCCAAGAAGCTTATCAACTATCACTCGATGGGCGAAAGGCAATTGATGCCAATATTGTGCAGGTCACCGAGTTGGTTGAAAACCTTGACCGCACCGCCGAAGAGGTGACGAACCTAAAACAAGTGAGCGATAACATTGGCAGTGTACTTGATGTGATAAAAGGGATCGCCGAACAAACCAACTTACTGGCACTGAACGCCGCTATCGAAGCCGCCCGCGCCGGAGAATCTGGCAGAGGTTTTGCGGTGGTCGCCGATGAAGTGCGCGCTTTAGCCAGTAAAACCCATGAATCAACCACTGAAATTGAATCTATTATTGGTGACTTACAAAGCCAAGCGGAAACCTCATATCAAGCAACCCAAGAAAGTAAAAAAATGGTAGGCCAGACGATTTCTTCTGCTGAGGGCACTGGTGAGTCATTAGTACAAATCAACCAAGAAATGAACTCAGTAAACGACATGATTACCATGATAGCCAGCGCCAGTGAGGAACAAGCCAATGTGACGAGCGCGGTCACCAACGATATGGAATCCTTAAGTATGGGCGCGCAGTCGTTAAGTGACGATAGCAAGCAGCTACAACAAGCTACCGAGGACCTACTGGAAGTGGGCCAGCAATTGGTTACCCAAGTCAATCGCTTTAAGTATTAAGCCGCTAGCCACTGTTCAAGCAATAGCTTAAGCGCTCAGGCTTAAGCTATTTTTTTGCTTGGCACTTAGACAATATAGAATCTAAATGACTGGCGAAGGCTTTGCGATCAGCTTGATTAAGCGCAGCTGGGCCACCCGTATGCACCCCGCTAGAGCGCAAAGTATCCATGAAATCACGCATGTTAAGTCGCGACTTAATATTACTTTTAGTATAAAGCTCACCGCGTGGGCTTAGTGCCTGCCCTTGCTTAGTAATAACTTCATCGGCCAGCGGAATATCCGCGGTGATCACTAAGTCACCTTCGGCGACCCGCGCGACTATTTCGTTGTCGGCTTCATCAAAACCCGCACTAACTTGCAGGCTAGATATCACCTTAGATGGCGGCGTTTTAATATATTGGTTGGCCACCAGTATCAAAGGTATTTGAGTGCGCTCGGCGGCGCGAAACAATATTTCTTTGATCACCACCGGACAGGCGTCTGCATCAACCCAAATCTTCATCTACAGTTACTCATTCATATTGTTTGCTGGCTACTATGCCAAGTTAATTATCGATTACAAGATCGCCCGCATATCGATATTTTCGAGCTCGGTGTTAAAACGGCCATATTCAACAAAACCACAGGCTTGATAAAAATGACGAGCACGCTGATTGGTTGCTTGGGTTCCTCCCATTAATACCATACTGCGCGCACCCTGCTGTTTTAGCTGCTGCATCAATGGACGGATAGCAGCAGAAGCTAAGCCTAGATTTTGATATGCATCGGCAATACAGGGCGCAAATATTACATCGAGTGGCGAGACTAAACTGACCCCTTGTGCCGAATAACGCTTAGCTTCATGCTCAGAAATGTTGTGCTCTAGAATGAAGTAACCGGCAATAATGCCTTTATCTTCTATCACCCAACGCTGCGCACTGTCTTGCTTAAGAACTTGGCAGAGAATTGTTGCGTGTTGCGGGGTGAGAGGATGTGGACCAAAGCGGCGAGTTGTCGCGGGGCTTAATGTCTGCAAGAATTCGCCAAACGCCTCGCTGTCGCTCGCCTCTAATAAGCGCAAATTATATTGACGGCCGTCTTTCGCTTGAATAAGTATTGCCGACATCCTCCCTCCTATTTAACATTAACACTAGGCAGTGCACGCTTATGGCCTGCTATTGCTTCACCGCAACAAATACGTTTGATAGCGACATTTTTAGTAACACTATCACGAACATCAAGCCTAGGCTCAAGTGGTATGGACGCACATGCAAACTAACCCTTCAAGGGCTTACCAACATCCTTTTAGCGTTGTTGGATACTAGAAACACCCTCACTGCTCTCAAATAACCAGTAGCCATTCAAAGGCAACCTTACGGTACTTCCGCAGATAACCATAGCAACTACCTATCTGGCTGTTCAGCCTTTAAAACAGGAAAAACACCCGTGTAACTGCCATACTCAGCCAAGCAATCCTAACAATTCTTTATTAATAAATAATTGTTAGGCTTAACTCTGCCAGCAATGATGGCGCAAACAGCTAAGTTACTGTAAGCTGCACGCCCCGCTAATTCTGCGGCCATGCTTAAACCACTTATCATAAGAGACGATTCTATGAGCTTTGACTCCCTGGGTTTATCTAAACCCCTTCTTGAAGCCGTTGCCTCACAAGGCTACGACACACCTTCGCCTATTCAAGCCAAAGCCATCCCTGTGATTTTAGAAGGTAAAGACATCATGGCTGCCGCGCAAACCGGTACCGGTAAAACCGCTGGCTTCACTCTGCCTTTACTAGAATTACTAAGTAAAGGGCCTAAAGCACGCGCAAACCAAGTGCGCGCCTTAGTATTAACACCAACCCGTGAGCTAGCCGCTCAAGTGGGTGAAAGTGTGAGCACCTACGGGAAGAACTTACCATTAAGCTCAACCGTGGTATTTGGTGGTGTTAAAATTAATCCACAAATGCAAAAACTACGTCGCGGTGCAGACGTGTTAGTAGCGACTCCAGGCCGTTTATTAGACCTTTACCAACAAAATGCCTTCCGCTTTCAACAGCTAGAAGTGATTGTGTTTGATGAAGCAGATCGCATGTTGGACATGGGCTTTATCCACGACATCAAAAAGATTTTGGCTCTGCTGCCTAAAAAGCGTCAAACCTTAATGTTTTCAGCCACCTTCTCTAACGACATTCGCACCTTAGCGAAAAGCTTAGTGAACAACCCCGTAGAGATATCGGTAACCCCTGCCAATGCAGCGGCTCCCACCGTTGAACAGTGGGTTGTGCCTGTCGACAAGTCAAAGAAATCAAGTTTGCTGACTCGGCTGATTCACGATAACAAGTGGCAGCAAGTATTGGTATTTAGCCGCACTAAACACGGTGCTAACCGCTTGGCCAAGCACCTAGACCATAGCCAAATTACCGCAGCAGCAATTCATGGTAATAAAAGCCAAGGCGCGCGAACTCGCGCACTAGCAGATTTTAAAAGTGGTGATGTAAGAGTATTAGTGGCGACCGACATTGCAGCGCGTGGTTTAGATATCGACCAATTACCACAAGTGGTTAACTTTGACCTACCTAATGTATCTGAAGATTACGTGCACCGGATTGGTAGAACTGGCCGAGCAGGTTCTACCGGCGAAGCCATTTCATTAGTATCGGCTGATGAGATTGCTGAATTAAGTGGCATAGAGCATCTAACCGGCAAATTATTAGAGCGGCGCATCATGGAAGGTTTTGAACCTTCGGCTATCTTGCCGCCAACCACACTCAGTGGTAAGCCAATCAAACCGAAGAAGCCGAAGAAACCAAAGCAGGGGCGTAATGACCACCGAGATGGTCAACGTTCAAGCGAAAATGCGCGTGGCAATAAGCCTGTAGGTAAAAACCGCCGTCATACCGGTGGTGGTACCGCTAAATCTAGCGCGCGTTTTTCAAAACCGGCCGCTAAATAAGCCTGCCCCCCAGCGCTCGCTGGGGGAACTATCTACCCTAGAAACTCTCTTCTCACGGATTTACTCGACTTAAACTGTCCGCCAAAGGCCGAGGTTTGCGTGCTAGAACTGGCGTCCATGACCCCCCGTGATTTAACACAGTAATGGGTAGCGACCATAGAAACCGCCACATCGTCAGTGCCTAACAAGCTTTGTAATGCCACCAAAATCTGTTGAGTTAAGCGCTCTTGCACCTGCGGACGTTGAGCGAAGAAACGCACAATGCGATTAATTTTAGATAAACCAATAATGTTATCTTTGGGAATATAAGCCACTTTGGCGAGGCCATCAATGGTGACAAAGTGATGCTCACAAGTGCTGGTGAAGGCAATATCAGAGATCTTGACCATCTCTTCTACGGACATTTTGTTCTCAATAATGCTAATTTTTGGGAAACGGGAGTAATCCAATCCCGAAAACACTTCATCAACAAACATTTTAGCAATGCGGTGTGGTGTTTCAGCCAAGCTATCGTCACTTAAGTCTAAGCCTAAGGTTGCTACTACATCGGTCAACGAGGCTTTGATCTTCTGGTACTTCTGCTCATTGCTTAATTGATTGTCAACCAAAGGGGTCTCAATACCCTTTTCAATCAATGCTTGGCGAACTTGGATTGCCTCAGGTGACAAGCAAGCGTCTTTTCTAAATTGTTTTTCGGCTAACGCTACTTTCATAATCACTTCCTTTAGATAGTCTTTCTTGTTTTATCCACCACACTCAAATTAACAACACTATTAACCCTAGACCAGATGTCGGCCGCCGTCTAAACCGATTGTTCGACCGGTTATATACTGACTGTTCATAATGTAGTTAACCGCTTCTACGGCTTCAATTGCACCAGGCTCAATCGCCATTAACGATTTAGCCAGGGCTTTAACTTTGTATTCTGCTTTGTCACCTTGGTTAAACATCAGCAACGAGGGCGCAATACTATTCACTTTTACCGCAGGTGCAAGCTGCGCAGCAAAAGAATGAGTAAGATTAGCTAAGCCAGCTTTACTCGCTGCATAAGCAATATGCTTCGCGCTGCCTTTGTCTGCGACAAAATCTGTCATGTGAATAATGTCGCTAACTTGTTGGTTGTTCTTGAGCAACTCGCTAAACGCTAAATTCATTTGATAAGGGGCACTGACATGCACACTACACATCAAACGCATTAATTGGTGTTGGTTGTCCATAGCCGCATTGTTAAGCCATTGAGAGGCGTTGTGAATCACTGCACGCAAAGATGGGTAGTGCTGCAATATATGGCTTATAAACGCATTAATGCCTCTTTCATCGCTAAAATCGGCCTGCACACAATCGGCTCCCAGCTCTCGCAATGCCTGCACTGCGGGTTTGTCACGTCGATAAGTGATAATCACCGGGTATCCCTGTTGCAGTAAATTTTCTGCAATGGCTAAGCCCAGCCGCTGTGATCCACCAGTAATCAATACCGGCGCTTGACTAATCGGCGCCTTAAACACTGTTACGCGATCCTGATAAGGTCACTGATACCGAGTCAGCAAAACGCAGCGCGTGCGGTTTATCCACGGTAATACTGGCTTTAATCACCCGCGGTTCATCCATCGCTAACGTGAGTAAATCAGCACACAGTTTCTCTAGTAACCGAAAATGCCCCTGCTCTACATGCGCGATCATCGCTTTTGTAATAACCTTGTAATTGAGCGCTAAATCTTCACTGTCGGCTTCACAAGCCTTGGTAGCCTGATAGCGAATTTCGGCATTTATGACAACATCTTGCTGCTTACTGAGCTCTTCTTCGTTAAAACCAATATAAGTACGCAAGCGCAAATTGGTGATAGTAATCAGCGCAGGGTCTAAACTAAAACTGCTCGCCAGTGGTGCAAGATTAGATACATTAGTCATTCATTTCTCTCTTGTAATTTAATTCTGTTACTACATACCTAGCGCAGTTTAACTAGGAATAACAAGCCTGGGTCTTTATTTAATTGGCTTTTGTGCTGTCGACAAGCTTAACTTGATGGCTGCTTATTTATCACCAAACTGACCGAACCCACTTCAAAACCAAACTTACGCATCACCGATTCATTAACAATGGTCGTTGAATTGACTAAGTACATCTTGTCTTCAACCACTATGTCTAAAGGTTTGTCTCGGTACTGAATGGTTAATACATAGTCCATAAACAAGGCATTACCAGCTAAATGCATTTCTGCCGGCTGGTTAACATCGTTAGCACTAGCCAAATAGCCACCATCAGCTTGCTTCTTTAAGGTCCAAATGCGTTGCTGTAGCTCGCCGTCATCAAAAATGAAATGTTCGTCGAGCGTGCCTACCCCTTGTTCATCCCAACTGGCGTCAATGGTGACATTGAAATAACGAATTAATTCACCGGAGCGATTTTTGACAATGCCATGCGCTGTTAAACTGCCGGAAAAAAAATCTTCCAACACTAATTTGGGTTGGTTACTGGCATAACTGTCTACATCGGCGCTTGAACAGCCCCATAAGCCCGCCATTAAACCGAACAGCAATAGAAAGCGTCGATAAACACTGGATGCCAATTGCATAAAATTCTGCGCCACTTTTAGAATATATAATGACTACGGGAGGGCTTATAGAAACGATCTACTTGTTTGAAATAAACAGTAGAAAGATGATTTTTCGAGGTCACACTTTATCGATTCTCGGCTTTCTCATTAACTTTAGAAGAAACCGCGAGCTCGTCTTTTAGCCGTGTGTAACAGTCGTTTCCAAGTGGTATTAGCCATTATTGGAGCGCTCAAGCTTGTATCAAAGTAACATCGCTAGCACTTAACATTTGTTTGTTGCTAGATTTGAGCTGTTGATCGCTAATACAGTAATCGATATCCGCCAGCGGGCAAATTATCATGTTACTGAACTGCTCAAACTTACTACTGTCGGCTAACAGGATTTTGCTAGTTGCCTGCCGCAGTAAACGTGTCGTTCCTTGAATAATTAACGAATCTGTTTCTAGTGCCCCTAGTGGGCTAACCCCTTGAGCACCAAAAAAAACTTTAGCCGCAAAGAAGTTCGATACTCCGTCTTCAGGATAAGAACTTAACACCAAATTTTGCTCTTTATAAAGCTTACCTGAAGGAAGGGTTACATTACATCGGGAATTATGATGCAGATACTCGGCAACCACAAACGAGTTAGTCATCACGTTCAGTACTTTGTTTTCAAAATACTGTGCCATGTAAAACGCCGTTGAGCCACCACCAATAATAATGGACTCCCCATCTTCACACATTTCGGCAGCTCGTTTGGCAATAGCTTGTTTTTCAGCAGTGTGAATGGATTGGTTAAGCAAGAAGGGACTACTTACCAAACTATGCGAATGGCTAGTTTGGATTACCTCAACACCTCCTCTAATCCGCTTAAGCTTGCCCACGCTTGATAGCTCAAGAACATCACGACGAATAGTTGCTTCAGAGCAGCCTATGAGGCTAACTAGCTGGGCGATAGTAGCGACTGAACTAGATTCTAGTTCTAAAAGGATTTTTCGATGGCGCTCTCGTTCGATCATGTGAGTCTTCAATTAGCAATTAGTTGTCAAAAAGCATCATACCACTTAACAATCATCAACAAAAATGAAAGATTTTGATTGAAAATGATTGAATAAACTGTTTTCATAGCTATAACATATGATTAACAATCAAATAAGTTCATTAACGGTCATTTTGTTTCATTGTAGTTAGCTTGAGTTTATTCAAACGTTTTGAGACCAAATAAATCGTCTTTACCAATCGATATAGAACAAGGAAAGCGAGTGATGCAATCAACAGCTGGAAGCGAATATTTAATACCCAATGCATGGGACGAAGACTACACTACAGGGTTTTCTGAAGCTCAGTTACTGGAATACCGCTCTAACCTCCTAGGTTCGGATAAGCGTATTACCAATTTTGGCGGGGGAAATACCTCATGTAAGCTACTCGCCGACGATCCCCTAACAGGCGAACCATGTCAGGTTTTATGGGTCAAAGGTTCTGGAGGTGATATCGGCAGCATGAGCTTATCTGGTTTCGCGACGTTGTACCTAGACAAATTAATACGTCTCAAAAGTTTATATCGGGGTGATGAACACGAAGACGAAATGGTTGACCTACTCTCGCATTGTACCTTCAATTTAAATACTCGAGCCGCAAGTATTGATACACCGCTACACGCCTACCTACCATATACTCATGTTGATCACTTGCACCCTGATTCTGTAATTGCTATTGCGGCTAGCGCGGAAAGCAAACAGCTAACCCAAGAAATTTTTGGCGGTGATATTGGTTGGTTAGGCTGGCGACGCCCAGGGTTTCAGTTGGGTTTGGAACTCGAAAAAGTCGCACGGGAAAATCCAGAGATCAAAGGTGTTATTCTTGAATCTCACGGTCTCTTTACATGGGCTGATTCGTCTAAAGAATGCTATGAGCTTTCTTTAGACACAATCAACAAAGCTCAACAATGGCTAGATACACAACTCACAGAAATCGAAGCATTTGGCGGAGCGGCTACCCCGTCATTAGCGAGCGACGAGCGCCGACGTGTTGCAGCCACACTAATGCCACTTATTCGTGGAAAAACAAGTACACAACAACGACAAATTGGGCATTTTAGCGACACTCCAGACGTGCTCGAATTTGTAAATAGCCAAAACCTCAAGCCACTGGCAAACCTTGGCACCTCCTGTCCCGATCACTTCTTACGAACTAAAATCAAACCAATGGTCTTAGATTGTTCACCTGAATCGGGAGGGCTGGAAGCGCTAGTAACAAGCTTAGACATGCAACTAGAAGACTACCGAGCCGACTACGAAGCTTATTACCATCGCTGTAAAAATGCGAGTAGCCCTGCGATTAGGGATTCAAATCCGGTTGTCTACCTTATTCCAGGCGTCGGCATGATCACTTTTGCCAAAGACAAGGCCACCGCACGCATAGCGAGTGAGTTTTACACCAATGCCATCAATGTGATGAAAGGGGCATCGGGGGTCGGTGAATACGTCGGCCTAGATGAACAAGAAGCATTCGATATAGAGTATTGGTTACTCGAAGAAGCAAAACTACAGCGAATGCCAAAAGCAAAAAGTCTCGCGGGGCGCGTCGCATTTATCACCGGTGGCGCCGGTGGTATTGGTAAAGCAACCGCTGGGCGCTTGCTACAAGAGGGGGTCGCAGTGGTGTTGGCGGATATAGATGAAAAATCCCTTGAAATAGCAAAAGATGAATTCTCTCAAACTTTTGGCGCGGATGTTGTTCGCAGTGTGGTCATGGATGTCACCAGTCCAGAGAAGGTCGATAGTGCTTTTATTTATGCCAGCCTTGAATTTGGAGGTGTCGATATTGTCGTTTCGAATGCGGGGATTGCATCGTCTTCTCCATTAGATGAAACTAGCCTAGAGAACTGGGAATTTAATCAAAAAATACTTTCTACCGGTTATTTCTTGGTATCTAAGGCCGCATTCTCCCATATGAAAGCGCAGTGTTTAGGCGGCGCGATTATATTTGTAGCCAGTAAAAATGGCCTTGTTGCATCAGCAAATGCCGCTGCATACTGCACCGCAAAGGCAGCTGAAATACAACTAGCTCGATGTGTAGCACTGGAGGGCGCTCCTCTCGGAATTAGAGTTAATGTAGTCAACCCTGATGCAGTGCTTAGAGGCTCCAAAATTTGGACAGGCAAGTGGAAAGAAGAACGTGCTAGCGCATATAAAATGTCTACAGATGACCTTGAAGAACATTATCGCCAACGAAGTTTACTTAAACGCAATGTGTATCCTGAAGATATTGCGGAAGGTGTTTATTTCTTTGCCGCAGATATTTCATCAAAATCAACGGGCAATATCCTCAACGTTGATGCAGGGCATGCCCCATCCTTTACTCGATAATTATTTGCTAGACGACAAACATTTTCACTCATATCGCCAGGATGTATTAAACCGTACTCAGTTGCTAATGTAGCGACTAGTACGGTTTTTTAGTAAAAAACCATCAAGCATCGTCGTATCTGCAAGTTTATGTTGGGTGCTTACAGAGGAGTTGCCATACCCCTTTTTATTCTTGGCTAAGCGGTATATTTGGCTTCGCAAAACATGGTATTTTTACCGGTAGTCTAAGACCGACACTCCCAACGACATGAAGCTTTATAACCCTTACGGCTCAGAACTATTTAACAAATACACGTTGATTAGGTAAGCTTTATCGTGGGAAAAAGCATGGTGCAGCACTGAAGGGGAATAGACATTTAGCTAAGGACTTATACGTGTAGCAAAAACCTTAGTTTTTAAGCCTGTATTGTTCTCGTATATCACGAGGAGTTTTATTAATCGCTTCTTTAAACTTAGTCGAAAAATAATTGCTATCCCTGTATCCCACATCGAATGCGATCTCAGTGACAGATTTATCGCTATGAATCAATAAATAGACTGCTCGCTTTGCGCGGATGAAATGCAGGTATTGGGAGAAATTCATTCCGGTGACTTTTTTGATGTTTTTTGAAAGAACTCTTGGGCTTAAGCCAACATATTCAGCAACCCCGTCTGAGTGAAGAGGCAATTGATAGTTCTTATTGAGATACACTAGCGATGAGGTCAATTTGTCTTCATTAGATAATAGACTTAAATCGTCAATTCGCCCCCGCCAAAGCTCTACAATTAGCTGCTGAAAGAGTAATTCTGAAATAGCTTTAGAGGCCAAATTATTAATATGAGACTCGTAGTCAAGACGTTCGATAATGTAGGTAACCCTTAATGCTGCATCATCTTCAATATACCAATCTGAAGCCTGACTTGATGGGCTCGGTAGGTAGTCACTAAGATTCATAGCACTTTTTATTTTATCTCTTTGAAACAATACGTTACTAAGGTAAAGCCCTTGAACGCTTTCGAAAAGATGTCGGTCATTGTGGTTAATAAAGCACACATAATTTTTATTTAGATTCATAGGGACATCGTTGACAACATGAATACCTTGCCCCTTTGTCACAATAACGATTTCTTCAAAAGAATGGCTATGTTCGGGAAATGGCGATTGAGGCTGCCTAAGCTCGGTTGTTATTGCGCAACTAGAATCTAAAAAGAATTCATTAGGCTTAAGGTGAATCATCCATTCCCTCCCATTTTTTAAGCAGATCTATGCATTTTGACATCTTAACATTCACTATAGATGTACAAACAAAACCTTGGTTTTAACATATTCGAAAACGTGAAGTTACGAGTCTGTAACTTTGTTTTTTTACCGCAGATTGTGAAATAAGCGTTTTTTTCCAAAGGTCGGTGCGTGACTATCTGCATATGATTTAACCATCAAATGAGAGGTTTTGATCAAATGAACAAAATGTTGGCAATAGATATAGGTGCGTCAAGCGGTAGGGTTATCCTTGGAATATACGATGACCAAACTCTGCAAATACAAGAAATACATCGTTTTGAGAACGGTCCCGTTTTTCGCGATGGACAAGCTTGTTGGAACCTAGACTATTTACTCCTCGAAATAAAACGAGGTATCGCTATGGCGGGCGAAGCTGGTCATGTTATCGAAAGCCTTGCGATTGATACTTGGGGCGTTGATTTTGTTCTTTTGGATGTACAAGGTAAGCAGTTGGGCGAGGCAGTTTCCTATCGCGATGATCGCACTGCAGGCATCCAAAATAAACTCAATAAGCTAATATCTCGTGACACTATTTACAGTAAAACAGGTATTCAGTTCCTCGATTTTAATACGCTGTATCAACTTACAGCATTAATGGAAAATCCACCTAGTTGGATTAATTCGGTGGCGAGGCTTCTTTTTATACCTGACTATTTAAGTTTTAAGTTAAGTAAAGTTCAACACTGTGAATATACCAATGCTTCAACCTCTCAACTTCTTAATTGTGCCAATGGAGAGTGGGACAAAGAGCTATTAGATCTAATCAAGGTTCCTGAGCATTGGTTTTTGCCTGCCGAAGCACCAAATAGATTAGTTGGTTATTATCACAGTAAAGCAGCGGGTCGCATTCGTGTTACCTCAATCGCCAGCCACGACACAGCATCTGCAATTTTGGCCTTACCAGTTACCGGTCAAGACACCGTTTACATCAGCTCTGGTACTTGGTCACTGATGGGGTTTGAAAGTGAAGTTGCAATTAATAATCCCTTAGCTCAATCATTCAATGTGACCAATGAAGGTGGTGCAGAGAATCGTTTTCGAGTCTTAAAAAACATCATGGGTCTATGGTTGATTCAAAATGTACAAAAAGAGCTGGGAGAGTATAGCTTTACCACTTTAGTGACATTGGCTAAACAGAGTGAACCTTTCAGAAGCTTAATCGCACCCGACCACCCCCGTTTTCTAAACCCTGTTTGCATGAGTACCGCTATTCAAGACTTCTGCGAAGAGACAGCACAAGCCGTACCGGAAACACCTGGAGAATTTGCTCGCTGCATCTTTGAAAGTTTAGCCTGCCAATATCGAAAAGTTTGGTTAGAGCTTAATCAACTCAACCCTGCAAGCCTAAATCGGATTCATATAATTGGGGGCGGGATACAAAACAAACTCTTAAATCAATTATGTGCTGATGCTTGTGGCGTAGAAGTCAGCGTTGGTCCTATTGAAGCCTCAGCGATAGGTAATATCTGCGGCCAGCTTATCGCCCTAAAGCAAATTGATTCAGTGCAGCAAGCTCGCAACATTGTGTCCAATTCGTTTCCAATTGAAACCTATAAACCGAATCAATCAAGTGACTTTCTTAGCCATTGGGCCAAGTTTGAACGCATAAGTCTAGATACCCCAGAAAGGAACAACAATGAACACAAAAGAACAAATTCAATCGAGTTATGTTAACGCCCAAAAGATCTTTTCTGAACTGGGAGTTGATTGCGAAGAAGCCATGGAGTTGCTGAACGGTATTCCAGTATCTATGCATTGCTGGCAAGGGGACGATGTGTCAGGGTTTGAAGACCCCGATGGTGAATTAACAGGGGGGATCCAAGCCACAGGTAGCCACCCTGGTAAAGCCAAGTCTCCAGCCCAACTCAGGGCAGATATTGACTTCGCCATGTCTATGATACCTGGAAATCTACGCTTAAATTTACATGCTATATATCTAGAGTCGGATACTCCAGTAGAACGTGATGAAATTAAACCCGAGCACTTCGCCAATTGGGTTGATTGGGCGCGTGATGCAAGGGTAGGTTTGGACTTCAATCCATCATGTTTTTCTCACCCTTTGAGCGTTGACAATATGACTTTGTCACACCCAGACAGTGAAGTGAGAGATTTTTGGGTTAGGCACTGTATTGCCAGTCGTAAAGTATCTGAGTATTTTGGTAAAGAATTGGGTACACCATCAGTGATGAACATTTGGGTTCCTGATGGCTATAAAGACGTACCGATTGATCGCCTTGCACCGCGCAAACGATTGGCGGAATCTCTTGACCGTATTATCGCGGAACCAATTTCGAAGAAATTCCACAAAGATGCAGTGGAATCGAAGCTATTTGGTATAGGCACGGAAGCATATACAGCAGGTTCGAATGAATTTTACCTTGGATACGCTGCAACACGAGATGTAATGCTGTGCTTAGATGCGGGGCACTTCCATCCGACTGAGGTTATTTCGGACAAAATTTCGTCGGTTTCAATGTATGTTGATGAGTTATTACTGCATGTTAGCCGCCCGGTCCGATGGGACAGTGACCATGTGGTCATGCTGGATGATGAAACACAGGCGATTGCGAGTGAAATTATTCGCAATAATTTAACCGAGCGCGTCAATATTGGATTGGACTTCTTTGATGCGTCAATCAATCGAATTGCCGCCTGGGTTATCGGTACAAGAAATATGAAAAAAGCGCTGCTAAAAGCGCTTTTAGAGCCAACAGATCAACTTAAAGATATTGAAAACGCCGGTGATTTTACTAGCCGCTTAGCACTTCAGGAAGAAGCAAAATCACTTCCATGGGCTGCCGTTTGGGATTACTACTGTTTACAACAAGGCGTACCAGTTAGGGCTGACTGGCTTAAAGACGTCAAACAATACGAGCAGGAGGTTCTGCTTAAAAGATAAATCAAGGACAAATAGCAGTTTAACTAAGGACTGAAATTTACACCTACATTGTGACCTACTACATGGAGTTTGAAAGATGAAACTAACAAAAATAATAAAAGTGACCCTAGTCGCAACAAGCATCATAGCAAGTTCATTTGCGCAAGCAGCGAACTTAAGAATTGGCTTGGTTGTGAAAGCCCAAGGTATCGGTTTTTTTGAAGCTGCCTATAAAGGAGCTAAAGAAGCGACAGCAGAGATAAAAGATGATATTGAAATCATTTATACCGGCCCTGTTACTCCAACAGCGGAAGGGCAAATTGAGATAATTAATTCTCTCATTTCACAAAAGGTTGATGCCATCGTTGTTTCAGCAAACGATCCTGATGCTCTCGTCCCTATTTTAAAACGAGCTCAGCAACGGGGTATCAAAGTAGTGTCATTTGATTCGGGTGTTGCTGCCGCTGGCCGCCAGATTCACCTTAATCCATCAAGTAATGAACTGATTGGCAGAATGAACATTGAACTTGCCGCTGCCGCTCTTAAAGCTGCAAATAGTACTGAGGGTGATATTGCCATCTTAAGTGCTTCTCCCACCGCGACAAACCAAAATATCTGGATTGGCGAAATGGAAAAAGCGCTACCCGATTTCCCGCAACTTAATTTAGTAGCAACAGTTTATGGGGATGACCTAGCGGATAAAAGCTATCGAGAAACCCAAGGTTTAGTGAAAACTTACCCAAATCTAAAAGCCATCGTCGCACCAACTACCGTAGGTATTTTGGCTGCAGCACAAGCAGTTACCGATATGGGAAAAACCGGTGAAGTATTTGTGACCGGACTAGGGCTACCTTCTGAACTAGCGGGCCATGTTGAGTCTGGCGCAGTAAATAGTTTTGCGATTTGGAACCCCATCGACTTAGGCTATGCAGCAACCTATATTGCCTACAACTTGATACAAGATAATGCCAGTGACACACAAGTAGAAATGGGACGAATGGGCGTAGCAGAGCTAGATGCTGAAGGAAATGCTGCAATGTCATCTCCTTTTGTTTATGACATCAGTAATGTCGCTGAATTCGCTAAAATTTTCTAGGTAGTGCCGACCCTTGTTGGTTGTCTGTGTTTAGGCATGACAGTCAATAGGGGTTAGCCAAAGAAGGCAAGATTATGTCTGAAGTAAACCCTATTTTTTCTTTGCTGAATGTAAGTAAACACTTTCCCGGTGTAAAAGCATTAGACAAAGTTAAGCTTGATTTATATCCCGGTCAAGTAACCGCTTTAGTAGGCGAGAATGGAGCGGGGAAATCTACGTTAGTGAAAGTAATGACTGGTATTTATCAGCCTACTGAAGGAGAGCTATATTTAGATGGCAAACCGGTAAACATCACTACACCTCAAGATGCGCACAACAACGGCATTACCGCCATTCATCAAGAAACAGTATTGTTTGATGAACTTAGTGTGATGGAAAATATCTTCGCCGGTCATTATCTGCAATTGCCTTCTGGTCGCCTAGATTGGAAGAAAATGGAACAAGAAACAACACGTATATTGTCCGAAATTGAAGCACCTCTAGCCCCCAAGAAGCTATTAAAAGAGCTCAGCATAGGACAGCGACATATGGTCGCCATTGCACGAGCGTTATCTTTTGATGCGCGGGTTGTTATTTTAGATGAGCCTACCGCGGCGCTTTCCTACCGAGAAATCGAAGAATTTTACGCCATTGTTTACCGCTTACAGAAAAAGGGTTGCGCGATATTGTTTATCAGCCACAAATTCGACGAAATCTATGCCATTGCCGACCGCTTTACCGTATTTCGCGATGGCTGTTATATAGGCGAAGGTAAGATTGCCGAAGTTGAAGAAAAAGAGCTGGTTTCAATGATGGTCGGTCGAAGCATTGATACGGCGTTTCCTAAAACAGAGGTAGCGCTTGGTGAGTGCATCATTGAGGTCAAAGACTTTTGCCATCCAACTGAATTTGATGCGATTAACTTTAAGTTACACCAAGGTGAGATTTTAGGCTTTTATGGCTTAGTCGGTGCAGGTCGCACTGAAGTCATGCAGTCACTGTTCGGTGTCACCAATAATGCTAGCGGGCAAATTATCGTTAATCGTGAAAAGCTTGCTATTAAGTCCCCCAGCGACGCAATTAAAGCGGGCATTGTTTATGTTCCTGAAGAACGCCAAGCGCAAGGTACAGTGCTCGAATTTCCGATTTATCAAAACATCAGTTTGCCGCAACTAAACAAAATTAATTCCAGTGGTTTTTTAAATATTCCTTCCGAATATAGCTTGGCTGGTAAGTACGCTAAACGGCTAAAAGTCAAGGCTCCAAATTGGAATGAAAAAGTAGAGAACCTGTCAGGTGGAAACCAACAAAAAGTGGTGATTGGCAAATGGTTAGCGACCGAGCCAAAGGTCATCATTTTGGACGAACCAACTAAAGGCATAGATATTGGTTCAAAGGCTGCCGTGCATGAATTTATGTCCGAACTTACAGAACAAGGCCTGGCAGTGATCATGGTTTCGTCTGAGTTACCAGAGATTATGGGCATGGCTGACCGAATTATCGTTATGCGAGAAGGCCTCATGGTTGACGAATTCAAGCGCCCCCAATTCTCGGCTGAACAGCTTGTTAGTGCCGCGACGGGTATGACAGGAGAATTAGAATGAAAACGCTACTAAAGAATCGTGAGGCGCAGTTAGCCTTAGTTATATTGTCACTACTGGCAATGATAGGTGTCATCATCCCTGACTTTTTGGCTTTTTCCAACCTGCTTGGTGTTTATACCGATACCTCGATATTGATCATCTTAGCGCTAGGGCAAATGCTGGTGATCATTACCCGCTGCATCGATTTATCGATCGCGGCTAATGTGGCGCTAACAGGGATGGTTGTAGCAACAATCAACAGCATCTACCCCGATTTTCCAGTCCCCGTGATTATTCTGATTGGCGCAAGCTTTGGCACCATGTTGGGCATGCTAAATGGCTGGTTGGTGTGGAAAATGAAAATCCCATCGATTGTGGTGACATTAGGAACCATGGCCATCTTTAGGGGTGCAGTTTTTTTAATCAGCAAAGGGGCATGGATTAATGCCCACCAAATGAGCGCATCATTCTTAGAAATCCCTCGCTTTGTGTTTCTCGGTCTGCCAATACTGGGGTGGTGTTCGGTGCTTGTCATTGCGGCTATGTACTACTTTACGCGCCATCGTCAATTAGGTCGAAAAATATATGCGGCGGGCAATAGCCCAACAGCGGCATATTACATCGGCGTTGACGTTGGCAAGAAACAATTCATTGCTTTTACCATTTCGGGACTGCTCGCTGGGATTGCCAGTTACCTTTGGATTTCTCGCTACGCGGTAGCTTATGTCGATATCGCTAACGGTTTTGAAATGCTAGTGATTGCGTCATGTGTGATTGGAGGAGTCAGTATCGCTGGTGGCACGGGTACAGTTATTGGCTGCGTTTTAGGCGCGTTATTCCTAGGCATCATTAATAATGCCTTACCAGTGATTGGTATCTCACCTTTCTGGCAAATGGCTATTTCAGGCTCAGTCATCATTCTTGCGGTGATAGCTAACTCGCGTTCGGAACGAAAAGCCGGCCGAATAATTTTGCGTAAAGCGGTTCAAAATGCCTCTTGATTGTTGTTAAGGACAATACCATGGAAAAGATCAACAACAGTTCCTTTGAAACAAAGGACATTGAGAAAAAAAGTTTACCAAGCTGGGTGTTCAGCTGGGAGTCCTTTTTATTGGCGACCACAATTTTAGTGTTCTGCATTAATTGCTTAGCATCACCTTATTTCTTAGACGCATGGTCACTGTCTGATGCAACGTTTAACTTTTCAGAAAAAGCAATTATCGCACTACCGTTAGCACTCGTTATCATCGTTAGAGACATCGATATATCGGTAGCATCCATCATAGCCTTAAGCTCAACGGCGATGGGCTTCACCGCTGAAGTAACCGATAGTTTGGTGCTAATTTGCTCAGCTGGAATAATTGTCGGTACGCTTTGTGGTGCCTTGAACGGATTACTTATTACTAGACTTAATATTCCCGCTATCGTGGTAACCATCGGCACCATGAGCTTATTTAGAGGGATTACTTATATATTACTTGGCGACCAAGCCCTAAAGAATTATCCCGAAAGCTTTTCATTTTTTGGACAAGGTTATGTCGCCCCTTTCATAGGATTTGAGTTCGCAAGCTTTCTAGTCATCGCGGTTCTATTCTACATTCTCTTACAAAAAACCAACTTTGGTCGTCGAACTTATGCCATCGGTAACAATCCTACCGCTGCGTATTACTCAGGTATTAATGTGGCCAAACACAAGCTGATCATATTCATCATGGTTGGGTTCTTTTGTTCTATTGCGGCCATTATGTTGACCTCTCGATTAGGTAGCACCAGACCGACTATTGCTTTGGGCTGGGAATTGAACATTATCACTATGGTGGTACTTGGAGGCGTCAGTATTCTTGGAGGTTCAGGCACAATTGTTGGCGTTGTTATTGCGGTGTTCTTAATGGGGTTGGTGAACTCTGGTTTAGGTCTGATTAATGTTCCCGGCATTGTTATGTCTATCATCATTGGGGCAATGTTGATTTGCGTAATCGCCCTGCCCGGCGCGTTCCAAAGCCTTCGAAATAAAGTCGGTAAGTAACGTCGATTACTACGCAAAGGAAGCAACCATGGCTGACTCCAGGATTCGAAAAGCATTTGTCATGCAGTTAAACCCAGGCTGCCAGCTCGCCTATCAACAGCGTCATGATGAGATCTGGCCTGATCTGGTTCAGGTGTTACGTGAGCATGGCGCAAGTAACTATTCAATATTCTTAGATACGCCATCAAACCAACTATTTGGCTACGTAGAAGTCCAAAGTGAAGAGCAGTGGAACAGGATTGCCGAGACAAACGTTTGTCAGCGATGGTGGGCCTATATGCAAGACATCATGGCTAGCAATGCTGATAACTCCCCCGTGAGTCGTGAGTTAAGCAGCGTGTTTTACATGGTCTAGAACTGTAACCAACATTTTTTTGTAACTTATATATGTTTCTTATCAAGGGTAAAAAATGAAAACTCATATCGAGCTAAATGACGCAGTATTGCAGGAAATAACCAAGGTCTCTGAGGTAGGTTCGTATTTATGGTTACGTGAATGGGCAGAACGTAACGGCGGAAATATATCGGTTGATTTGACCGATATATTTGGTGAGCTGGATGGCGATATTAATCTCTTCCCGCATTGCTTTCTTAACAGTATTGGCGAGTTTTCTTTCCCTAAAGAAAGTGCTGGGCATATCTTTTTTGTTAAAGGTACTGGTGAACGGATCCGAGAATTAAGTCGCCCTGAAGATGCCGGTTGTGTACTCCGTATCGATGATGAAGCTAAAGGTTACCACATACTTTGGGGAGGCCGTGGTCAAACCGATTACGCGCCAACCAGTGAGTTTATTTCTCATGTGGAAATAATAATCGCTAAGCAAAAAGCGGGGGCAGCAGACCGCTGTGTTGTTCACACTCACCCATTAGAACTCATTATGTTATCCCACCACCGCGACTATGTGAGCAGCGATGAAATCTATACACACGCTTGCTGGAAGATGTTACCCGAAGTCAGAGCGTTTGTTCCACGAGGCATTGGCATCGTGCCGTACTGCATGCCTGGCAGTCAAACCATGGCTAATACAACCACTGAAAAACTGATGCGCTATGACGTTGCCGTTTGGGAAAAACATGGCGCTGTGTCTACCGGCCAAGATGCCTTAGAAGCGTTTGATTATATAGATGTTGCAAATAAAGGGGCGAAGCTGTTTTTAGGCTGTCTCGCCAGTGGATTTGAGCCAGAAGGGTTAAGCCTCGATGACATGCAGGATCTAAAAGAGACTTTCAATCTATAGGAGCGTTAAACATGTCATTTGCACTAAATTTACCCAAACTAAGTTTTGCTGGTCCCGGCGCAGTAGTGGATGCAATCGAAGAATTAGCCAAGCAAAAAACCAATCGTGTTTTATTGGTCACGGATAGTAACCTCATTAAATTAGGTATCTTGAACGACGTATTTGCCCAATTTGAATTACACAATATATCTTACGCACTATTCGATCAGGTGACCCCAAATCCTACCGCAAGCCTTGTTCGCCAAGGCTATCAAGTATATTTGGACCATGAATGCGATGCCTTTATGGCTGTGGGAGGTGGTAGTCCAATGGATTGCGCTAAGGCGATTAGAGTGATGGCTTCAAACCCAGGTCGCGATATCTGTGATTTCAACGGGGTAGGACAGGTCACCCACCCAGGGCAGTTTTTTGTTGCCGTCAATACCACAGCGGGAACGGCAGCTGAAATGACGTCAAACTCGGTGATCACCGATGAAAAAAAACAAGTCAAAATGGTGATTATTGACGCCAAACAGATCCCTGACATAGCGGTAAACGATGCAAATTTAATGCTTGATTTACCGGCCAATGTAACAGCCGCTACCGGTATGGATGCCTTGACTCATGCGATTGAAGCTTACGTGACGCCCGGCGCACATACTTTGACTGAGCCAACGGCTCGTGAAGCTATTAAACTGATTCGTCAATGGCTACCCATTGCTGTTGCTGATGGTAAAAATGTTGAAGCGCGCGATAAACTCGCTTGTGCGCAATTCTTGGCGGGCATGGCTTTTAACAGCTCGGGGCTTGGACTGGTGCATGCAATGGCGCACCAACCGGGCGCAACACATAATCTTCCACATGGAGTGTGTAATGCAATTTTACTTCCCTATGTTTGCGAATATAATGCCAAATATGTCCCAGAGCGTTACAAACTGGTCGCCGAGGCATTACTTGATCAAAAGCTAGATATGAACGATGTACAAGGTGCTGAGAAGGCAATTGAGCTAATTAAAGAGCTATCGTCTCAGGTCAAGATCCCCAACGGATTTAGCGACTTAGGTATTCAAAGTTCTGATATAAGGGTTTGGGTTGGAAAGGCAATGGTTGACCCATGCCTGCCTGGTAACCCGCATTTGCCAACTGCCGAAGAAGTGGAAAGTATCTATGAGCTAGCCATGTAATCAGCTTTAGAGCTCGCATAGCATTCTAATTAGTCATCATTAGCGGTGACTCCAGCAGTGTTATGCGAGGCTTCATATTTACCAGAGGTAACTATGACTCTTTAGCGCCATAAAGTCATAAATACAATTACTAACCACTCAACACAAAAAAATTAAATGTGACGTGATGATTAACTAAAAGATCATTAACTCCAATCTCGGGGCGCTAAGTCTAAACATTTGGTACACGACAAATGCTGGCCTAACATGCTTGAGCGCCCTTTGTAGGTGGCGACCCAAGGACGGTTTTGCCAAGGAGGGATATGCCGTACATGTTGAACATGACCACAAGCTAGGCGAGCCACCCAGTGTTGCTCACTATCAAGCTGAAAACCCACAATCACTCTTTTCATGGCCACCCTTAGCGCCTGAACATATCCCGCAACACCATGTGAGTGCGCACCATCACCATTTTGTCCATCTGTTCCAACTGCAGGCGAATCTCTTCTAGGCGAGCCATGGAAGGCACTTCAACATACAACAACATATCGACGTCTCCCGAAATCGCCTGACACCGCTTTATTTCAGGAATACCACGCATAAATGCGGCATAAGCTTCGCAATTGTGTTCGTTATAGCGTAGTTCGAAATGAGCAGCAATAGGCGAATCTTGCTTAGCCAGACCAACGCTTGCATGATAGCCACTGATGATGCCTAGCTTTTCAAGATTGCTGATTCGCTCAGCGGTAGCTGAACGAGATAGGTTGATCGCCCTGGCGATTTGACTCACGGGTGTGCGTGCGTTGTCGACTAACAAGGCCACTATCTTTTGATCGAACTTATCCAAATATTTACTTCCGTATAGTTACTGGTATGGCTGCACCAACTCGCTTTGGTTATATCAGGCCTATCGACTTGGCTCAAGACACAGAACAATTTATAAGCCCAACGAAGGTAAGTAGCAATCTAAAAAAACACGCCAAGGGCTTCTAGCTGAATTTTTAAAATGACCGTGAATCACAAATATAACCGTTTATTTTACAGGAAGGGAGTGACATCAAGCCAGCCATCGGCTGGCTTGATAGGTAAAGGTCTATTCAGGCTTATACCACGCTAGCTCTTGATGCAGCTCTGTGACACTGCCCACGACGATTAATGATGGGCTTTGTGCTTGCCCAGCTAATTGCGCTAATTCGGCTAAGGGGCCAGTTAATACTCGCTGTTGTGGCGTAGCGCCCTTTTCAATGATGGCGCAGGGCGTGCTTTCTGCTAAGCCGTTTACCACTAAGTTAGCTTGAATTTGTGGGCACTGTTTTAAGCCCATATAAAACACTAAGGTGTGGTTAGATTGAGCTAAAGATGGCCAATCAATGTCTTCACCATGTTGCTTTAAATGGCCGGTAATAAATTGCACACTTTGCGCATGATCGCGATGAGTTAAAGGGATACCCGCATAGGCTGTACAACCCACTGCTGCGGTTATGCCCGGCACCACTTCAAAAGCGATACTTTCTGCCACTAAAGACTGTAACTCTTCACCACCACGACCAAAAATAAATGGGTCTCCGCCTTTTAAACGCACCACGTGCTTGCCCAACTGTGCTTGGTCAACCAAAATCTGGTTAATTTTTGGCTGCGGTACAAAGTGATGGTCTAGCTTCTTGCCTACATACACCATCTCGGCGGTAGGCGAGGCTAAGTCAAGGATGTCTTGTGACACTAAACGATCGTACACGATAACGTCGGCGGTGCGGATCCGCTTTACCGCTTTTACCGTGAGTAAATCTGGATCGCCAGGGCCAGCGCCAACTAATGAAACAAAACCCTGAGCATGACTTAGGCTAGATGGAGAATCGGGCATCAACGGCGTCCTATGAAAATTGCTTACTAAATATGGTACGAATGAACCAGTATTCTGGCCAAAAACGTAGAATATCAGTTCAGTGAGTTGCTGCCCACTTTAGCCTTAGTAGAAGATAGTCTTTAATATACAAAAAGCCCCTAAGCACAAATTGGCTAGGGGCTTTTTATCTTGCTATTGGGGCGATAGCTTTGGCTAATTAAGCCGCATTACGCTGTGGCAAGGTTTTACCGTGAGTGAAGTAAATGCTCATACCCGTCACTAATAAACCACCTACGATGTTGCCTAGGATGACAGGAATAAGGTTCCAAGTTAACCAATCAGCAATCGTGAACTCTGCACCTAACATCATCCCTAATGGGAACAGGTACATGTTTACTACCGCGTGTTCAAATACCAAACCAAAGAAGATAAAGATAGGGAACCACATCGCCAGTACTTTACCGCCAACGGTTTTAGAGGTCATAGCGCCCACGACACCTAGGCATACCATCCAGTTACATAAGATGCCTTTTACAAATACGGTGATCCAGCCATTTAAGCCATGCTCTGCAAAGCCTAAAGTTCGCGCGGTAGACGCTTTAATGAAGGCTTGGCCAACAGCGCCAGGCTCTACACTGAAATTCATGGTAAAGGTTAAGGCAACCAAAAATGCTACCGATACTGAGCCAATCAAGTTACCTAGACCCACTAAACCCCAGTTACGCAATACGCCAGCTTTGGTTACGCCTGGGCGTTTTTCTAACAAGGGTAATGGCGCTAGCGCAAATACACCGGTCATTAAATCAAAGCCCATTAGGTTCAAAATACAAAAGCCCACCGGGAATACCAAAGCACCCACAATTGGCATGCCGGTTTGCACTGCCGCTGTAATCGCGACCGCTACAGCGATAGCTAAAATAGCACCCGCCATGATGCCGCGAATAATGGTATCGCGGGTAGACATAAATACTTTGCTTTCACCGGCATCGATCATCATCTGAGCGAATTCAGCAGGTTTTACATAAGACATATTGGTCCTTAATTTAACGTTAAATCGAAATTCTTTACGCGCTTACAGCAACCTTGCCGGCGCTCACTTTTACTGGATAACTAGCCACTGACACCATTGGGTTTTCTAAGCATTTACCGCTCTCTAAGTGGAAGCGTTGCTTTTTTAGTGGGCTAGCGACCCAAAGTTGGCCTTGATGCTCACAAATCAAACCGCGTGATAACACGTTAGATTGAGCAAAAGGGTCCATATTATTAATGGCGAATACTTGTTCATCATCTCGTGGACGGAACAAGGCAACTTGAGCTCCATTCACCAAGGCGCAAATACCCGTACCGGGGGTGATGTCGTTTAGTTTACAAACTGTTTCAAAGCTCATGATTATGCCTCCAACTCAACATGTAGGATGTCGCCTTTTGCGCTCGGATTTTTTTCTGTAAAGCTAGCGGGGCGATGCTGTTCGCGTTCAGCCACAAACACCACGTTGTCATCACGCTGGTCACTGTTAATGAAGTGAGCAAAGCGCTTAAGCTGAGCTTCATCATTAATGGTATCGGTCCATTCACAACTGAAGTTTTCGATAAGCTTGGCGACATCGGCTTCTAGCTGCTGATTAATGCCTAACTTGTCGTTCTCGATCACTTCACGCAGGTAATCTACGCCGCCTTCCAAATTTTCTAACCACACAGAAGTACGTTGTAATTTGTCAGCGGTACGGATGTAGAACATCATGAAACGGTCTACATACTTAATTAAGGTTGCTTGGTCTAAGTCAGCGGCTAGCAAATCACCGTGGCGAGGTTTCATGCCACCATTACCGCCAACATACATGTTCCACCCAGCATCGGTGGCAATAATGCCTAAATCTTTACCTTGAGCTTCAGCACATTCGCGAGTACAACCTGATACGCCAAACTTCATTTTGTGCGGAGTACGAATACCTTTGTAGCGGTTTTCTAGCATTACCCCTAGACCAACACTGTCTTGCACACCAAAACGACACCAGGTGCTACCTACGCAGGTTTTCGCCATACGCAATGCTTTACCGTAGGCTTGGCCAGTTTCGTAACCCGCCTCAACAAGCTTGCGCCAAATGGTGGGTAAATCGTCTTTTTGTGCGCCAAATAAACCAATCCGCTGGGCACCGGTTACTTTGGTGTAAAGTGTGTACTCTTCCGCGACTTCCGCTAATACGGCCAGTGCTTTAGGCGTGACTTCGCCGCCAGGCATACGTGGAATAACCGAGTAAGTGCCATCTTTTTGCATGTTGCCAAGGAAATTATCATTGGTATCTTGCAGGCTAACCAGTTGTGGCGTTAATACGTGGTCCCCCCAGCATGACGCCATGATAGACCCAACCGCAGGTTTACATACTTCACAGCCATAACCTTTACCATGTTTAGTCAGTACTTGGTCAAAGCTTTTTAGGCCTTCAATACGGATCAGGTGGAATAACTCTTGGCGTGAATATTCAAAGTGTTCACAGAGGTGGTTTTTGACTTCAACACCCGCTTTGGCAAGCTCGGCGTTAAGCACTTGGCCAATTAGCGGTAAACAACCACCACACCCCGTGCCGGCATTGGTAGAGGCCTTAATCTCAGCCGCCGTGGTTTGTCCATCGGCAACCGCTGCCGCTATCTTACCCTTGGTAACATCGAAGCAAGAACAAATCACAGCACTATCAGGCAATGAGTCAGCCCCCATTGTGGGTTTTTCACCCCCCGCATGAGCAGGCAAAATCAATGAATCGGGGTGTTCTGGCAGATCCATATCGTTCAGTTTAAGCTGAAGCAAGTTGCCGTAATCAGCAGTGTCACCCACCAATACCGCACCTAATAATTTTTTGCCATCTTCGGAAACGATTAAGCGTTTGTAAACGCCCTCTTCATCATTTTGGTATACGAAACTCTTACAGCCCGGCGTGCGACCATTAGCATCACCGATGCTACCTACCTTTACCCCGAGTAACTTAAGCTTGGCGCTCATGTCGGCGCCTTCAAAGGCATTATCTCGGTCTAATAAATGATCAACCGCCACTTGCGCCATTTTGTAACCAGGCGCCACTAAACCAAAGAAGCTTTCATTCCAAGAAGCACACTCGCCGATGGCATAGATGTTCTGGTCTGAACTTAAACATTGATCATTAATGGCGATGCCGCCGCGCGGGGCTATCGCCAACTCTGACTGACGCGCTAATTTGTCTTGTGGGCGAATACCGGTAGAGAAAACGATGAAGTCAACTTCAAGCTTCGTGTCGTCAGCAAACTGCATCGTATTGCGCGCTTGCTCGCCTTGCGCCTGAATTTCTAAGGTATTTTTGCTGGTGTGCACTTGCACGCCCATACGTTCAATTTTATTGCGTAGTAATAAACCACCTTGCTGGTCTAATTGCTCAGCCATTAATACCGGTGCAAACTCAATCACGTGAGTTTCTACACCTAGCGCTTTTAGTGCGCCAGCGGCTTCTAGACCCAATAAGCCTCCGCCAACAACGGCACCACTTTTACTCTTTTTAGAGCAGGCCTCAATCGCTTTTAGATCTTCAATGGTGCGGTAGACAAAACAATCTTTGTTCTCACTGCCTTTAATCGGCGGCACCCACGGATAAGAGCCAGTGGCCATAACCAGTTTGTCATAGTTAATTTCACGACCCGTGCTTGAGTAAACCACTTGTTGGTCGCGATTGATGTTAATTGCGCGTTCACCCAACAATACTTCAATGCCGTGCTTCTCGTAGAAACCATGTTTAACTAACGACAACTCTTCAGCGGTGTGATGAGAAAAGTATGAAGACAAATGAACACGGTCATAAGCGACGCGAGGTTCTTCACAGAAAACCGTCACGTCGAACTGGCTCAAATCGGCCTTTTCAACTAAATCTTCTAGGTAGCGATGACCAACCATACCGTTACCAATGACAACTAGCTTCAACTTGCTCATAGACTTCCTAGGGACAAAATCAAAATAATGCGCGGATAATAGGATGTAACAAAAATAAATAAATGATGTAGATCAATAACAACTTCAAACTACCCTAAAGAGGTATATCGCTCAAAAACCACACAGATGATGTAATTTCATTACACTTTGGTAATAAAGTGCCGCTAAAATAGACGTTTTTCTGAGAACGTGTTTTTGTAAACAAGACAAATTATTTTTTACAAAATCGCTATAAGTAACCAATATCAGCAAGTTTTGAAGCTCAATCATGCAAGCGAAGGGGCAGATAAAATCATAGTAAGGTTAACTAAATGTTATTTGACGCATCTGATGATTAATGACGGTTTACGCTCGACTTCCTGTGAGTCTTAAATGATGGATGGGGCGGCAATAGCTGCCACTAAAAGGCCCTAAACCACTGACCGTTAATTTCACGGTCACTACCGACAATATTTCTTTTATTTCCGATAACTTAACAGCTAACCCAGCGCCACTTCAGGCGTATCATCATAAATTCAAAGCCGCCAGAGCAAAATCAAATGAGCCGTCTAAAGCAACAATTAGGAATTAGCCAAGGAGTCGCCTTATTGGCTACCTCATTATTAGGAACAGGGATATTTGTGGTTCCAGCCATTGCTGCCAGTGTGGCCGAACGCCACTCGCTGGTTGCTTGGCTGCTGCTGATTGCCTTGGTATTACCTATCGCTTTTACTTTTGCCGCCTTAGGTAAGCGCTACCCACATGCCGGTGGAGCCGCGCACTTCGTAGGCAAAGCCTTGGGTGGGCATAGCGAAAAACTCACGGCGTTTTTGTTTATTTCCGTGCTACCTGTGGGTTTGCCTGCCGCCTTAGTCATGGCAACGGGCTTTTGGCAATCTTTATTCTCAATCAGCCCATTAATGGCTTTAGTCATTCAACTTGGTACGCTGCTCGCCATCCTATTACTGGGTTTAGGTGGTGCCAAGCTATCAGGGAATGTGCAAGGGCTTATTGCTTTAGCCATCATCGCTTTAGTGGCCGCACTGTGGTGGCAAGCGGATATAGTCATCACTGATTACGCCCTACCGGAGCAGCTCTCCAGCCCAAGTATCGCACCAGCACTAGCGGTAATGTTTTGGTGCTTTGTCGGCATTGAAGCTTTTGCCCATATGGGGGAAGAGTTTCGCCAGCCCAAGCGTGATTTCCCCATCGCTTTAATACTCGGGGTATTCGTGGCTGGTGCTGTCTATTGGGCAGCTTCGGTTGTGGTACTAAAATATGGTGCTTATGGTGACCAATTAGCCAATACTCAATCCCTGCCGCACATCGTTGCACTGCTGTTTGGTCAACAAGCCAGCTGGTTAGCCGCGATAATTGGTTATTTTGCTTGTTTCGCCAGCATCAATATTTACATTCAAGGATTCGCCCGATTATTGTGGAGCATGGCTGACGAGGGGCAACTTCCCAAAAAGCTGGCTTACTTATCGCCAAATAAAGTGCCAACTTATGCCTTATTTGCCATTGTGTTGGCCTGTGTGCTCAGTTGTTTTGTGGCTTGGTCATTTCAGTTAGCGCTAGATGATTTGATCCGCTATGCCAACGGTAACTTCATTATGGTGTATTTGCTCAGCATGCTGGCAGGCGTGGTTTTGCTTAAAGGCTTTGTGCGAATACTCGCTCTGATAGGCTGTGCATTATGCTGCTTGTTACTGCTCGCTCTGGGACTACAAAGTGTATATGCCTTGCTGTTATCGGTGATCTTTTTAGTGCTTGGTAGCGGCTGGGATAAATTGTCACAACGAAAGCTTGCTCAAAACAAAACTATTTCGTAGGCTAAAACTTCACCATCAAGGAAAAGCTATGACATGGTTAACCACACTGCCGCTAATCAGTCAGCTCGCGCTAATCACGCCCGCGACGTTAGCTAAACTGTGGCTGCTGCTTACCTTTTGCAGCGGTGAAGATTTGTTATAGATTGCTCACTGGCTGCGAAGCGCAGCCAGACTTTTGCCCTTCGTAGCCATTATTAAACACCAGAAATAAGGCACGAAGGACATGAATATAAGTAACTCACACCAGCGGGTAAGCGCTGTTATCGCCCGAATACCTCCCACAACCATCGGCTTAGCCTTAGCCTTACTCGCCACCGCCTTGTTTTCTTTAAAAGGTATTTGGATCAAGCTGGCTTACCTCGATGGCATTGATCCGGCAAGCCTTATGACTCTGCGCATGGCCTTTAGCTTACCAATATATTTAGCATTAGGCTTATTTTGGTGGCTGCGCGGACGGTTTACCAATAAACCCATCGCTAGCCATTTGCTCACCGCATCGTTGGTCGGCATTGCTGGTTATTACCTTGCCAGCTATTTAGATTTAAGTGGCTTACAGTATATCTCTGCCCCACTCGAGCGAGTGGTGCTTTATGTCTATCCCAGCTTTACCATTTTATTAGCCTGGTTAGTGTATCAGCACAAACCACAAGCGGTGTTTATAGTAGCGCTGCCGATAAGTTGGTTAGGTGTAGCCTTAATGATGTGGAGTGAAACCAGCAACCAAGGCTTAAGCCAAGGAGTACTGCTTGGCACTGGCTTGGTGGTAGCGAGTGCATTTAGTTTTGCTTTCTATTTGGTCTTTAGTAAAGCCATTGTTAACCAAATAGGCAGCCAAGCTTTTACCTGTATAGCAATGATTGCTGCTAGCTTGGCAATATTCATTCACTTTTTCCTGCAGGATAGCTTAAACCCTCTAGACTCCTACCCTGAGCAGGTATATGTCTATGCTTTATACATGGCGATATTTTCAACGGTGATCCCTTCGTTTCTATTTAGCGAAGCGATTAACCGCATTGGCGCACAGCGCACTGCAATTTCAGGTAGTGCCGGCCCGGTGTTTACACTGTTAATGGCTAACTGGGTATTAGGCGACAGTATTAGCCTTTATCAGTTGGTCGGCATTGCGTTAGTGATTATGGCGGTGGCAATGCTCAACCGAAAATAGTCAAAGGCCTTAAGGCATCGCTAAACGGCTTGGCTATGCCTTAGCCTTTTACCCAGTTACACTGGGGGAACAGTGAAACAATGAACACCACGATGAGCACCCTTAAATACCTCAACGCTTACCCCGCAGAGTTAACTGAAAAAATCCAAATGCTGCTCGACCAGCAAAGGCTGGCCGAATTTTTGTTAACTAAATATCCAACAGTGCACACCATTCATAACGACAAAGAATTACGCGACTATGCGACCGAGCTTAAAAGTCGCTATATGCGAAAATCGGCCCCACTCAGCAAGGTCATTTACGACAAAAAAATCCATGTGGTGAAACATGCTTTAGGCTTACATAGCTATGTCTCGCGAGTACAGGGTAACAAGCTAAAAAGTAAAAATGAGATCCGCATAAGCAGCCTATTTCAAAAGGTGCCAGAACCATTTTTAAACATGATAGTGGTGCATGAACTGGCTCACTTAAAAGAAAAACAGCACGACAAAGCCTTTTATCAACTCTGCCAACATATGCTGCCTAATTATCACCAACTGGAGTTTGATACACGAGTATATTTAACCCAGTTAGAAATAATTGGGCCCATTTACTAACTCTTTTTAAAGGAGACTCTAACTGGCGATTTTAGCCTCCTGTTTACACAAAATAACCAAGCTATGTTTGGGCAAGCTACTTGCTTAGCCTATAGAGCAGGAACACCGGCCATGCCTATACTTCATCTAAATGCACTATCGCTTATGTTCCTTCGTGCCAATTGAGCTTAAATTAGCTATTGAGCTTATATAACTCTAAGCTAGAGGAACAAAGCGCTAAATAGCTTGAATGAAATACGCAACTTAAGATAGAGTAAATACTCTAATCCCATAAGGACAATGGCTCTGTGATTCAATACGTTTTTAGCCCATTACTCAAAACAATGTGGCCAATGTTATTATTGGCATTCTTTGCCACTCCCCCCGCGTTGGCGATTAGCTTTGAACAAGCTTGGCTTGAGGTGTTAGAGAAAAACGAAAGCCTGGCAGCCAATAAAGCTAGCGTAGCAAGATCAGAAGCGATGCGTGATGCCGCCAAAGACTTGTATTACCCCAAGGTAGATTTAACCGGTAACTATACGCGTTTAGAAAAACCGGTGTCTTTAGATTTAAAAGACTTGGAGCCGCTAGCGTCACTCGATTTAAGTGGCTTAGACCCTGCATTAGGGCAAATACTCGCACCATTATTAAACTTACCAACAGTCACTAATTTTACTGAACAAGATATTACTACCAGCTCGATTCGAGCCATTTGGCCTTTGTATACTGGTGGGCGGCGTGGTGCAGCGATAGATATCGCTCGCGAGCAAAATATTGAAGCAGGCAAAGTATTAGCCATGCAACAGCAGGCTAAATTTGAAGATTTAGCCAAAGTTTACTTTGGCGTAGTATTAGCCGCTCAAGTGGCTGAAACTTACAAAGATGTAGAAGATGGCCTAAGAAAACACCAGCGCAACGCTCTTAAACTTGAACAACAAGGCCAAATAGCCTTTGTTGAAAGACTACAGGCCGATGCGTCATTTGATAAAGCTAAAGTAGATACTAAAAAAGCCCTACGTAATTATGAGATTGCCCAACTGGCCCTGCGAGAGTTATTGCACAGCCAACAGGTGGTTGAACCCAGTACTCGCTTATTTACCGAAGAACAAATTCCCGAACTAGAAAGCTTTATGTCGCACACTTTAAATGGTTATCCGGGTTTAGCTATTCTTGACAGTAAAGCCGAGCAGGCCAAAAAAATGGTGACCATTGCTAAAGGAAGCTACCTACCCGAGGTGTATATGTTTGGTAACTACGACATCTACAAGGGCGATAGCTTAGCCGCCAAATATGCCCCCGATTGGATGGTAGGTGTAGGAGTGTCTGTCCCCCTAATTGATAACTCTGGTCGCTCAGGCAAAGTCTTGGCAGCCAATAGTACGCTGGTTCAAATTGGCTATATTCGCGCGCAAGCCGAGCGCGATTTGGGTTTGTTGGTGGAGAAGACTTATCGAGAAGCAGAGCAAGCACTAGAAGAATACCAAGGCTTAGAATCTACCTTGGCGCTATCGAAAGAAAATTTACGGATCCGCCTTAAAGCTTTTAGCCAAGGTTTAGCCACCTCATTAGATGTAGTGGATGCAGAAATGTATCAAGCCAGTGTAAAAACACAGCGTCAATCGGCGGCTTACCACCATGTCATTGCCTTAGCAAAACTCACCGCATTGAGCGGTGAAATGGCACAATTTTCACAATATTACCGTTTTGATTAGGGTTTAATTATTATGCGCAAGTTTTCTGCCGTTTTACCCATTGTTCCACTGATCGCGATTATCGCTTGGGTGGCGTACTCCTTTTGGCAAGCCTACCAGCCTAAACCGCATATTTTGCAGGGTCAAATTGAGGCTCAGCAATACAACATCTCGTCTAAAGTGGCAGGGCGCATTGACCAAGTGTTAGTGAGAAAAGGCGATAAAGTCGAGCCGGGGCAGTTGATTTTCTCTATCACTAGCCCAGAGTTAGACGCCAAATTAGAGCAAGCAAAAGCCGGGCAAGAAGCCGCCACTGCGATGGCCGATCAAGCTGAAAACGGTGCCCGCAGCCAAGAAATATCAGCCGCTAAAGATCAATGGCAAAAAGCACTCGCCGCTTCTAAGCTCGCTGAAAAAACCTACCAGCGCGTAGACAATTTATTTAATGATGGCGTAGTGTCTGAACAAAAACGTGATGAGGCATATACCCAATGGCAAGCGTCTCGTTATACCGAAAATGCCGCCTCACAAATGTATCAACTAGCCAAAGAAGGTGCTCGCGACGAAACTAAACGCGCCGCCTTAGAGCAAGTTCGCGCTGCTGCCGGCGTGGTTGCCGAAGTTGAAGCATTCTCTAGCGATACCTTAGTGAAAAGTTGGCACTCGGGTGAAGTAAGCCAGTTATTACTGCAAACGGGCGAATTAGCACCTACTGGCTTTCCTGTGGTATCCATTATCGACATGCAAGACGCTTGGTTAATTTTACATGTGCGTGAAGACCAACTGAGCCAGTTCCAAAAAGGTCAGCAATTTAGTGCGAGCCTGCCCGCATTAGATAATCAAAGCTTCAAATTTGAAGTAGCGCATGTAGCAGTCATGGGCGACTTTGCCACTTGGCGTGCTACCGATAGCCGTACCGGCTTTGATTTACGCACGTTTGAAGTTGAAGCCAGACCCCTACAGCAGATTGAACAACTGCGTGTAGGCATGAGCGCAATCGTACAATTAGAGCAATAAGCTGATGCAGCCCTCAGCCACTAACAGATTGAGCGTCGGCCAATTATTTGCCCAGCAATGGTGCCTGCTGCGAGATAACCGCTGGCTAATGGCAATGCTCACTTGGTTGCCTTTAGTGGCCTTTCTTGGTGTGTGGTGGGTATTTTCTTCGGGCCTAACCCGTGATTTACACATAGCAGTGGTTGACCGCGACCATAGCCAGTTATCGCGCAGTTTAATTGCCCATTATGATGCGAACCCAAGCCTACAAGTGATTAGCGTAGCAGACGAAATCGAAGCGCGGCGGTTACTTCGCACAGCCGAAGTATCGGCTTTGGTGGTCATTCCTACAGATTTAGAGAAGCACACTAAACTGGCTCAAACGCCAACAGTTGCCGCTTATTACAATAGTCAATTTATGGTGTTAGGTAAGCAGGTTAACTCAGCCCTACAGCAAAGCCATGGTACTTTTTCGGCTAAGGTAGGCGTGGCCCGAGCGCTAAGCCAAGGCAATACCCAAGTATTGCAAGCACTCAGTTCATCGGTGCCTATTCGCAATCAAATCAGCGCACTTTATAACGGTAACAGCAACTATGCGCAGTTCATTGTTTCTGCCGCTCTGCCCGCTTTTTGGCAAATACTGATCATGGTAGTGATGATTTTGGCCTTAAACGCTGAATTGCGAGACAACAGCTATAAACACTGGCTAGCCAATCAAGCTTGGCAAAAAATATCCGTGAAATTACTCTTCTTTGGCGGGCTACTTTGGCTCCAAGGTATTTTGTTATGTACCTTGATGTTTCATGGCTTTGACTGGCCGATGCGCGGCTCTTGGAGCGTATTATTACTGGCTTTGTTATTGTGTGTTATTGCTTCTCAGGCAATTGCTTTAATCTTCATGCTACTGTTTGAAGATATGGCGCGAGCATTAAGTTTTGCTGGCGCGCTTACCGCCCCCAGCTTCGCCTTTATGGGTATCACCTTTCCGGTGAGTGACATGCCATGGTTTGCGCAGTTTTGGCGACAACTCATCCCGGTAACTCACTACATTGAAGTTCAGGTTTCACAGGCTAACTATGGGGCAGGCTTATTACAATCACTCCCCTCATTACACACCCTACTGCTATTTTGTCTGGCTTTTATCAGCGCAGCCTGGCTAGTTAAAATTCGCTTCAGTTGTTCAGCAACAGGTGAGGTAAAAGCATGACTTGGTTAGTATTATTACAAATAGAAGCCCGCCGTATTTTAGCCAACCGAGCTTTATTGCTAACGGTATTTGGCGGGTTACTGTTATATGCTTTTTTATACCCACAACCTTACATTAAACAAACCCCTCTGCAGCAACCCATTGCGGTGATTAATGCCGATGGCAGCCAACTAAGCCGGCAACTCATTAGAATGGTGAATGCTAATCCGCTGCTCCAAGTGAGCCAGCAAGTATCCAGTATTGAAGAGGCCCAGCAACTATTGGTAGAGCGTCAGGTGGGTGGTTTACTGGTAATCCCTAAGCATTTTTATCGCGATGTATTAATGGGCCGCTCACCAACCCTCTCTTACGCCGGTGATGCCTCTTATTTCTTGGTGTATGGCACCATTGTACAAGGCTTAGCGACGACCTCAGCCACCCTAGCGGCACAAGTCAAGGTGGCTAAAATGGTGGTTGACGGCGTGCCTAGCTCTCTAGCTAGCACCTTATATTCACCGGTGAAACTGAGCGCTAACGCTGCCTTTAATACCCATCAAGGGTATTTGGATTATGTCATTCCCGCTGTATTTATTGTTATTTTGCACCAAACCTTACTGATTGCCATTGGCTTGCATGCTGGCCCCAGCATCCCAGCCACCAAACCCAACATGGGCCGCTTCTTTCCTGCATGGAAAATAGTGACTGTACGTAGCTTGTTGTTTGTTGCGATATATTGGTTAATGAGCAGCTTTTATATTGGTGTGGTTTTAGATTTTTACGGTGTACACCATTGGGCCAGTATTGGTGACATCAACAAACTATTGCTGCCTTTTTTACTCGCCACCAGTGGCTTGGCCATGTGCATCGCGGCCATATTACCTAATCGTGATTATGCCACCATTGTGGGTGTGATGACCTCGCTACCTATAGTATTTTTATGTGGGTTTATTTGGCCTATTAGTTCAATTCCTATGCCGCTCAACATTATTGCCGACTTAGTGCCCGCCAAACCAATGGTGCAAGGCATGTTAAAGATGAACCAGATGGGCGCGAGCTTTCAAGAAATACAGACACACTTTACCCATTTATGGATATTGGCCGCTTGCTACTTCAGTTTGGCCACTGCCATATTGTACCGGCAAACCCAATCATCACCGAAAATGGCTTTAATAAGCGCTGAAAAAGAGCCTCTGTAGATGAATCATTAATGGCCTACGTTTGTAGGCCGAGCTTGACCTAATGATTAAAATCATAATATTCAATAGCTTAAACCAAACAACTCGCCATCACAAAAAACATACACAGAAGTAACAAATCATCAACACCGCTCACAGATCTATTTGTTTAAACTGTAAACAATTGTAGCCATGGTGGTATCTTAGCTAGGTAGAGCAATACGCTCGCACCTTACAGTCTGGTATTAGCCGGCTGTACGTGTGATTAGGCTGTTAGCCTAACGCATCAGTGATTAACATTGGATGGTGGGAAAAAATATGGAACAGTTTTATTTTACTTATTACGTGAATTACTTCGCTCGAAAAGCCAACAAGCTCAAGAAGGTCAAAGTACATTCATAATTGCTCTCGACACAACAGCCTGAAATTTAGTCACTTTTATTTTAGGTTTAAAGCCAGTGCCCTGTATGAGCACTGGCTTTTTTTATACGCCCCATAAACCCGAGTTGGCTAGAAAGTCACCGCAACCCGTAAGCCGGGCCGATTATTTTCCAATTTAATCTCCCCGCCATGCAAGCGAATAATGGCTCGTACTAAGGGTAAACCCAAGCCATAACCGGGGCTATTTCTGCTACTTTCCAAACGATACAAACGCTGGAACACCTTATCGGTTTCCTCCTCTGGGATCCCCGGGCCAGTGTCATTTAAGGCAAAACCATCACCGTTAATCATCAACTCAATATCACTCTGCTCTCCTGCATATTTACTGGCATTTTCCAGCAAATTATAAATAGCTCGAAACAACAAAGTGGCATCACCACTTATAGTACAAGGCTGCAAAATAGTGAGCTGTAAGTTTTGCTGCCTGTCTTGGCAGAGAGGCTGAATAAGCTCGATGGCATCTTCAGCAACGGTAGCTAAATCGACCGCTTTAAACGAAGATTTTTGTTGATGTTGCTCTAAACGCGTTAACTCTAACATCGCTGTAAAGGTGCTGAGTATTTGGTCTAACTCAGCTAACATTTGCGCCAATTGCTTGGCACCTATATCTTGATGTTCAACATCCAATAAGGCCTGCTCTATACGCAAGCGTAAGCGACTTAATGGGGTACGTAAATCATGAGCGACCGCGTCAGTAACACCCGCGATAGCTTGAAAAGAGTGCTCCACTTGGGCGAGCATTTTGTTGATGTGTTTAGCCATATGATCAAATTCATCATTACGCGGCCCGATCGGTACCCGCGCACTCAACTCCCCGGCTTCAACTTGCTGAGCAATATGATTAAAACTGTTTACTCTGCGCAATACTTGCGCCGAAAAAAACCAACCGGTCATTAAACCTAAGCCTAGTGCTAAGGCCAAAGCAACCATGCTGGCTTGAAGAAACAGCTCGCGTAAATCAAACAGGGCTTCATCATCGGTAGCCACCAGCAATTGGCCATTACTGAGGCTTTGAACACAGCCAGAAAACAACCGAATTTCATTATAGTTATATACCGGAAAGCGAGCGAGGCGCGGGCAAGTTTTAGCTCGTTTGGGGATAGAAGCCAAACGCCCATAGGTAGTATTGCCATCACTGTAAGCTAAAACAAACTGCTTAGATTGCTTTGCCTGCAAAGTAAATTGGCTAATGAAATCTTGCTGATTAAGCTCTTCGGCTAACAGCTGCTGCTGTTGCACTAATTGGCTTAATTGCTGGCTTTGGCTACGACCAAGTTGGCCAACGCTTAATTGATACAGCACCCACAGCAAAATACCCACCACCAGCATCAATAAGCCAGTATAAAGGCGGGTCAATCGCCAAACAGAGCTTGCTCGGTGGTTATTGCGCCACCATCCGGTAACCCACGCCACGTACGGTTTCAAGTAGTGGGCTAAGACCATCAAGTTCTACCTTTTTTCTTAAGCGTGCCACATGCACATCAATCACATTGGTTTGCGGGTCAAAATCATAATTCCATACGGCCTCAAACAACAAGGTACGAGTCACTACCTGACCAGCATGTTCCATTAAATAGCGAAGTAATTTAAATTCTTTTGGCTGTAACTGTATTTCTTGTTGGCCTCGCCATACTCTCCGTGCCAGTAAGTCCATACTCAAATCAGCTACCTGCAGTGTATTGGTTTGCGAATCAAGCTGACCACGTTGGCGTTGGGTTAAAATCTCAATTCGCACTAACAATTCAGCTAAGGCAAAAGGCTTCACTAAGTAATCATCACCGCCTTCTCGTAAGCCCTTGACCCGCTCATCTACGCTATCTAAGGCACTAAGGATGATCACTGGCAGAGTTTTATTGGCACTACGTAAAGTAGACAACACCGTCAGCCCATCAAGCTTTGGCAGCATTCGGTCCAATACAATGAGTTGGTAATCGTGCTCCAAGGCGAAAAATAAGCCTTGCTGACCATCACTGGCTACATCCACCTGATAACCTTGCTCAGTTAAAGCCCGTTGCAAGAATTGCTGGGTGGTTAAATCATCTTCTACAACGAGTATTCGCACGCAAACCTGCCCTTTGTTAGAAAGTCTTTGGCCAGTGCGAACACTGACCCTGCAGTGAATAACTTAGTGTTTAAGTACCGGTATCGTTTCACCGGTGGCCACATCAACAATAATTCGTTGTTTACCCTGTTCGCCTAGCAACTTGAATTTATAGAAAGTGATACCTTTCTCATTCTCCAATTCAAACTCCAGGACCTGCGCTTGATACTTAGTATTAAGCATAGCGACTGTTTGCTGCAAAGATAATTCTGATTGCGCTAATTGTTCTAAGGCTAAACGCTCATCATCATCTATTTTACTCACACCTAAAATACTGAGCTTACTGCTTTCATTTTTGAGCATTTCACCATCAGCTAAACTGAACTTAAGTTTGTGTTTTTGCTGTTGCGCTAAATTAATCACATCAAACTCGTAAACCGCTTGCCCCTTGTAGTCATCAAGCTCTAATTCTGTAATCTGGCCGGGGTAGCTATTGTGCACTTTTTCAATGGCTTGCTCTAAGCTAAAGCCGGCTTTTTTAATTGCTAAAGCCGATAAGGCATCATCATCAGCGACTGCAGCGGCGGAAGTAACAGCAATAACAGCGGCAACACATATTTTTTTCGACAGTTTAATAGGTAATTTCATTGGCTTATCCCAGTGAGTTAATTGACGCTGATTAGTTTACTAAAGGCAGCCTTACCGCAAGGTGGCTGCCAGATTACATTTTGTTCATGTTGGCCAAAGCGTAAATTACCCAGCACAGCAACAGCACAAAAGGGTAGTTAAGCACAAGCGCTCACAAACTTAAAATGATAAGTAGTAGCGTGAGACAAAGACTAATAAGCCTGATTCTTCACCAAGTGAGCATCTACCTGCTTGCTCAGTGCTTGGGTAAGATTACCGGCTATCGCATGGTGCTTTTGGTGAAGGTAATGATACAGCGGAACATAATCTAAAGCAGGACTAACCATTTTTACCTGAGAGTGCCAATTTTGTTTTACTACATATTCCCCCATGGTCTGCGGCAAAATAACCACATCTAGCCGCCCTCTGCTTAACATAGTTAAGGCTTGGTTAGCACTGCTAAGAAACAACAGCTTGTTGTGGTTTTTTAGTTTCGACTCTAAGAACAAATGACCACGGACACCACCCACGCCATAGGCCTGTAGGCTTTGCCAGTTAACAATTTCCAGATCATCTCGCATCACAAAAGCTGCGATCGTGATGTATGCAATGGGTATAGGGATACGCAAATGATTTGGCAGAAATGGAGCGGCATATTCAGTTCTGGCCAGCTCAGCATCGATATCAATATTTTCTTTAGCTTGACGCAGTGAACGCTTGGCTGGCATTGGCACCAGCTCAATGTGATAACCCAATTCAGCATAAGCACGAGACAGCATGTTGACCACCTCAGGGTAGGCTGCAACATTTTCTACGGTAGAAATACGTAGATGTGGCTCATCGGCATACACCTTAGTGATAGCCAAAACCAGCATAAGTAGCAGAACAATTCTCATGCGTATGCCTATTCCTTAACCCATAAGGAGAGCAATAAAGACAACTTACCTTCTATTGTAGTTGACTAAATACTAACTAAGGTGAATAACGTGGCAAAAATTATCGTTAACTCAACTTAGCTTACTCACCCTTACTCAACCTATCGCTAAACCAATGAATTAACGCTTTATTTGAGTCTGTTTCTCGAGGTAACTTACCGCTACCATAATACAAAGCAAAGGCGTCTTCATGGTAGCTATGAAAGTTAAAATGAGTTTGATATTCATCTACAACATCTAATACATCACTTATCCATTGCAAGCCTCCACGTTGCTGTTCAAAGCAAGCGCGAATACACCCAAATTCACCGAGGTATAGAGGGACTTGTTGCTGCTCGCCCCAACGCTCGATGGGTTCAATAAGGGTTTTGATTAGCGGCTTATCCCAAGCCACAATATCCTTAACCCCATGTTGAAAATCTAAGCGCAACTGCACACGGCTAGCCAGGCCTGTGCCCTGAGTTTTTATCCAACCAGATATTTGATAATAATGGTCGGCTTTAGGCACCACAAATTGTTGTGAACTGCCATTATTGGCATCACTAGAGGTAGCGCTAATTTGCAGCACATCCTCACCCGCTTGGCGAAAATGCTGAGAGCGTCCTCTTTGATTGGCCGACCACAAATACCAACCGGCTTGTTGGCTTAGGTCTATGTTAATTTCACGCAGTAACTGTTTGCCGTCTGGCGCGTATTCATTAATAACAACTTGCTTAAACCAGCTATCACCGGCGTTGTTTGCCGATACTAAGGCAGGGTAAATTAAGTCAACGTTTGGGTCTTTATATTGCAGCTTCTTCCCTTCAATGTATTGCCAATCATTGTTGCTGCTTACGATGGGGTTATCAAATTGTGCGCCGTACCAACGAGGAGAACCCACTACTTTTAAGCGCTGCAAATCAGGATAATAAGTGGGCGTTTGGTATTGACGCAACCAAGATGCTTGCTGATGGCTAAACGCCATGGGTTCATAGAAGTGGTATTGATAAACAATATTGGGGTCATTTAACTTAAAGAAGTTTTGCTGCTCATCAAGCTGCCATTGATTTTTCACCGCCAGCAACCGTTCTACAAAAATCATTTGCTGAGAATTTACCTGCCTAATTGCCGTCACTAACTCATTAGCTAAACGTTCCCATTGTTGCTTACTATGAGTAGTCACAGGTTCGTTAAGTAAATCTAAGGCCGCCACATTAGGGTGACCTTGATAACGCTTAGCAATGGCTTGCCATAAGCTAATCAAACGCAGCTGATTGTCTCGCTTATCCCACAAAGCGTCGCCTGCGCCGTTCGACTGAAAACCGCCTTGAGGAACATGTATATTAAGCACTAAATAAATGCCATGTTTCTCCGCCCACTGCACATTTTTATCTAACCAATCCCAGCCCGACTGGTGGTATTGATATGGCGCGCTGTCACTCTCAAAGGTGTGATAATTTAGGTAAAAACGAATGCTATTAAAGCCCATGTCTTTCAGGCGCTTAAAGTCTTTTTCGTTATGATGTTGTGTTGGAATGCGGGTGTTAGCCCATACTTGGTTGCCAAAAGCGACCCCCTTCAAACGGACTTTTTCACCTTTTCCATTTACAATAAAACGGCCTTCAACCTTTAAGCGCAATTGCTGATCATAATCAGCTAAGGGACGGTAAACACCAATACTTTGCAAGCTTCGCAGTTGAGAAACGGAGCCTGAACTGCAGGCCCAAAGGTTCATCAATAGAGAGACAAACACCGCTCCGTGAAAACAACGCATAGTTAGTCCTTGAACTAGGTATCTTGATATTAGAATCAGGACTATACCTAGCTTGAAAGACCAATAACCATACCGAGTTCACCGAAAAGGACCTCAGCGATATTTCATAATCGATGGTCTACCTTCGCAACAAGTCATTCTAATATAAAGTCGAATAAACCTATAAAGTCAGCAACTAAGCCGACCTTATAGCATTACACCCCAATTTAGCGAGCTACAGCCCTATAGTCCTAAAGCTCATCCACTAAAGAACTCATAGTGTTAAATATTGAAGAGACCCCTTCTTGTGCGGTTTCATCGGGCACCACTGCTGGTATTTTAGCCGCTGTGTTGCAACGAAACTCTAAGTCGGTATCACCTACCGCTCTACATTTACCTAACCACTGATTGAGTTTGTCTAATTCATTTTGCTGGTAGTACAAGCTAACCCATTGCGGATATAACACCGACTTTTCAGGTAAGCGTTGCTCTGTTTTTAATAATACCGCTTCCGCATCGCTGTAACGATTTAACGCTTGATATGTGTTCACCGCGTAAAGGCTGGACTCTAATGACAAGCCTTCCCAATTTTCGATTAAGTCTAGATTTTGAGCTGCTTTATCAAGCTTCCCTTGCTGTTTTCTTACTTGAGAAAACACCACTCTAGGGTAAGCGTGCTTCGATGTTGGCCCTTTTACTGAAGTCTTTGCTAACTGCTCAGCTTGAGCAATATCACCAGATTCCAGTGCTTTTTGGGCATTGTATGCGCTCCAATAATTATTGGTAATGCTTAAACCTTCACCAGATTTTACTTTCTCCTGATAACGCTGTTGATGCATTGACCTCATCTTTGACGAGCGATATTCACGCTGAATATAAGATGCTAAATCAGTATGCCGCTCTTCAGCTTCACGATGGCGACCGCTGGACATTTGCAGTAATTCGGTAATGCCATTGTTGGCTGCCGCATAAGCTAAGCTTCGCCCGAAAGATTGATCACTAGGGATAGCTGATTCAGAAAGTACCGTCACCACTTGTTGATAATCGGCTTTCTTTTCATCCAATTGTTGCTGGGTAAATACTTCGCTGCTTTCCATACGTTGCATAGCAGTGCTGTAGCCCCGCGGGTTGTAGCCGGCCTTTACCAAAAGATCTACCGCCAGCAGGTCAGCCTCATCCTCATCGTTACGCGCCATACTCGAACTAATCACATCTCTGCTTAAACGATTAATAGCTAAGCCCGTTTTAAAAATATCCTTATAGTTTCTAGCTGCATTATCACTATTCTTACTGACTACTTTGAGGTTTTTACTTTGCTTCGTGACTTCCATATCACCGACAGCATTGGCAAAATTCGCCAATTTTGAAATCTCTTCGACTGTTTCGTGTTGCTTCATGAAAAAAGCATTGGTTTCATTATGACGAAGTAAAACATGGGATAATTCATGGGCAATAACAAATGCTACTTCTGCTTCGGTTTCGCTATCTGAAACCACTCCCATAGAAATAACCACTTGATTCTGAGTAGAAAAAGCACTATAGGTTAAGGACATATCTATCGAAAGATCAACCTCTGGCTTTTCACCGGGCCAGCCAAGCATCAATTTATTTACGATGCTGTCAAAGTAGTTAACAAGGTATTCGTTATAAACAATATCTTTGCCTATTATTGGGCTACCCGCTAAATAACTTTTCTTTTCCCCGGTAGCGTCAGACGTAGTCAAGGGACTAGTGGCGACTTTTTGCACTGCTGCCGTGCTTAAGAATGGACCATCAAATTGCTCGTATTTACTTTTCCCAAATGACAAGTTAGGAACATCGGTTGCCGCACAACCTGCTAGCAATACAACAATCGGTGAAAACTTAAAAATATTCATCATTTGCAGCCCTCACCAAAACCAATGGAGGCATAAACTGCAGTATCATCCCCTTGAGATATTTGCTGCTCCGAGCACTGTACAGAAGCTCGGGCTTTTTTATCTATTTGAACATTATCTTGAAACACCCAAATATCTTGTCCCGCAATACTAATCGCAAACAAACCGGGATCTAATTGGTGGTGTTTTACAAATAGTGCCTGCTTTCCTAGGTCAGGGAGTTCGCTGACAGGCTTATCCTCGCAGGTGAAGGCCCCGCTTGTATCCTTAGTGCATATTTCCATTGGGTCAAACTTATAAGCGATGACCTTAGCACCTTCAAAATCCGAGGCGAGAACTTTAGTAATAAGCAATAAATCTACCGCCAATAAAAATGTTAGAGTCCACTTCTTCATGTTTATTTCTCCGTAATTACTATCTTTAATTAATTTTTTTTCTAAAAGAAGATACTAATAGATGCATAGCGATTAATAGTGTCGAACCAAGAATAAATACCAATAAATAAAACCCAAGGTAATTAATCAACACCACTGATAACAATAGCAATAGAGTCCATTGAGCAACAATCTTCCAGTAAGTTTTAAACAGTATGTAAAGGCGCTTAACTCGGTTTGAGGCAGCCACTCCATATGAGAAGCTTCGAACAAGGCCATTCATCAATGCCTTGGTATCATGTAAATATTTGCTGACCTTTTGACCCAGTTTTTGAAAAATGATAGCTAACAGGTGATGGGCGAATGTTGGAAAAATAGCCAGTAGAATAATGATGAATGCATACCAGTTCACAGGGCCATACTTCAAATACTTATAAGCAACCACCACGCAAGCAAACGTAATCAATACAGCTAAAAACACAATAAGTAACTCGGTAAACCACGCTTTATCACGTTGCCGTTGATTGTCAGTCTGTTCAATAAGTGTGTACCGATAGTAGAAAGTGGCATATAACAAAACGGCTTGCAGTAAACCTTCAATAAGATCACTGATGTTGATTCCAAGAAACTCTATGGTATTAGGTACATGCCAATAGTTATTACCAAAATTTATTAAATTATCTAAAGCTACCGCATGGAAAAACACACCAGGTAGAGCACCATTAACCGGTGATACGACCAAATCGGCAGAGCTTTCTAAGCCATAGCCCACTAAAATAACTCGGTCTTTTAATACCTCTAAAGCTTGCTTAGTGTCTTCTTGAAACAACTTAGTTGCGGATACTGTGAGTACTTGCGGGCAAGGGTAAGAGCTAGATTTTTCAACTTCACCACCAGATAAGCCCGAATGGAAGCGTGAGCTTATTCCCTCAAGCAATAAGCGCCACCGAGAGGTCGCACTATCTTGGCAATGCTGACCGGCCTCTAAATAGACATAATCTTGCTGATTTGCGGCAGGGTTACTGCCCCACTGGACAATCATTACATCATCAAATAAATCACCATTGCTAAACTCTGCCTCTTGGTAAGGGCAACGCTGGGCTTCACTCAAACACCACGCTTGATAAAGATCCATTGCAGCTGATTGATACTGCTCACCTCCAATCGTAAGTTTTAAAGGATAATAATGTTGATAACCCTCCCAGCCTACAGCAGTAAACTGACTAGAAGCCCGTATATTTTTACGAAGTGTCGATTGGTTTGAAAAATAATCCGACGAATCCAGTTGAGGAATACTGGCCATAAATACCGGAAACTTCTGCTGACTTTTAGCTAAGCGGCGAGTCCAAAAATTTAAATATTCAGAGGTTTTATAATATTGAAGAATATCGAAAAAAACGGCTTTAGGCTGAAATTGAGAAATCCGGAGTAACAACTGATTTAGTGAACTGTAATCGACTGGATATCGTTCTGCATAATGGCGAATAAACGCATCATCAAGCAGTATTACAGCAATTTGTTGCTGCGCGGTGGTGGGATACATAGGCGCATTAAAACCAATGATTAAGTCTTCATTGTATTTTTCTGCAGCGGTTCTTAAACCAAAAGGGTTTAAGAAAAAAATCAGCATTAATAACAGTGATATCAGGGCAGCCTTGAGCTGAATATGCCATTTTTTCATTATTGCGTCCTAGCTATAACTTTCTTATCGGGTCTATCCACTCCCTGTAAGCCTACCAAAGTTAAAATAATTACTGAGCACAAACTATAACGGAATTTGCTACAAAATAAATACCCATAATGACTTCAAACGATAATGCTAAAACCCTAGAAAAACTAAATAAAAATCCAGCTAAACAGCTGGATTTTTAACTATCTAGATTATTATGCTTTATCAAGCGCTTGGCTCACATCGTTAATAATGTCACCGATGTTTTCAATACCTACCGAGATTCGAATCAAGTCGGCACTGACCCCTGCTTTGGCTAGCTCTTCGTCGTTTAACTGACGGTGAGTCGTAGAGGCCGGGTGACAAGCCAATGACTTAGCATCGCCTATGTTTACCAAGCGAAGAATCATTTCTAAGGCATCAATGAATCGACCACCAGCTTCTTTACCGCCTTTAATACCAAAGCTCAAAATACCCGAAGCTTTACCACCCGAGATTTTCTGGCAAATCTCATGGTATGGGCTGCTCGGCAAGGCCGCATAGTTTACCCACTCCACCTTAGGGTGCTGTTTTAAGTAGGCAGCCAAATGCTCGGCATTCTCACAATGACGCTCCATACGCAGGCCTAAAGTTTCTAAACCCTGTAAGATTTGGAAAGCGTTATAAGGTGAAATAGCCGCGCCAGTATTACGTAAAGGCACCACTCGACAACGGCCAATATATGCCGCTGGGCCTAGCGCCTCGGTATATACCACGCCGTGGTAAGAAGGATCGGGCTCATTTAAGATTTTAAAACGGTCTTTGTTAGCCACCCAATCAAATTTGCCTGAATCAACGATAATGCCACCAATTGAGGTGCCATGGCCGCCGATATATTTGGTGAGAGAATGAATAACAATATCGGCACCTAACTCTATTGGCCGACACAAAAACGGCGTGGCTACGGTATTGTCTACCATTAAAGGCAGGCCATGCTTGTGCGCAATGTCGGCCAGTTTGACTAAGTCAACCACGTTACCGGCAGGGTTACCAATCGATTCACAGAAGATCGCACGGGTGTTTTCATCAATCGCGGCTTCAAAACCGGCAAAGTCATCCGCCGATACCATACGTACGTCAATCCCCTGCTTAGGGAAGCTGTGTGCAAACAGGTTATAGCTGCCGCCATAAAGCTGGCTGGTACTCACGATGTTGGTGCCTACTTCACAGATACATTGAATGGCATAGGTAATGGCTGCCATGCCAGAGGCAAGAGCGAGACCAGCGATGCCGCCTTCCATGGCCGCTACACGCTTCTCTAAAACGTCAGTAGTGGGGTTCATAATGCGGGTATAAATGTTACCCGGCACTTTTAAATCAAACAGATCGGCACCGTGCTGAGTATCGTCAAAAGTGTATGAAGTTGTTTGGTAAATAGGCACTGCGGCGGCTTTGGTGGTAGCTTCTGATTCATAACCATGGTGAAGCGCTAAAGACTCTAATTTCATTACTGTTCTCGCTGCTTAGAGGAATAAAACAACCCTGTTTGCCATTACTGTAGATACTGGCAATTCCATTTACTGCTGGCAAACAGCAATAAACCAAGGATCACGTAGGTGACATTTAGTTTTAGCGCAATTTACGCCAAAGGAAAGAACAAAATAGCGAAACACGGTGATGTATCACTTAGCCAATCAGCATTTGTTGTTAAACAATGCCCTTGTGATGCCAACGATAGGTTTTCCAGCGCCAATGATTAATCACACCACGAAGCACTTCATCTACGGCAAAGCAGGCCCAAGCGCCAATAATGCCCAGCTGCCAAGAGATAGAACATAAATAGATAATCGGCACTACCCCCCAGATAAAGGCAATGCCCACGGTGGCAGCAAAACGCCCATCACCTACCGCTTTTAGTGCCATTCCGGCAACAATATTAATCGCTCTAAAGGGCTCCATTACAATACAAATAATCAGTAACCACTTTGCATAAAAAGCCACTTGAGGGTCATCACTAAAAAAGCCGATTAAGGGCTGATACAAGTAAGCAAACACCGCCATATTCACAAAGGCGAATACCATCGACAAACTAATACAGCGATTATAGGTCGCGTCGACTTGTTGTAGTTTTCGAGCCCCCATGTGATGCGCCATGATAATTTGGCCCGCCGCGGCTAAAGACCAACTCACCGCCATTGAAATAAACAAGAAACGCAGCACAAAGGTATATGAAGAGACAGCCAAAACACCCAGGCTGGCTAGAATGCCAGCCACCACTATCTGCTGTAGAGTGTAATTGGCTGGTTCGGCGGCAGAGGGAATAGCGATTTTCATTAAAGGTTTAAACACCGCACGCATTTGCGGCACCATTGAGCGCGTAAATTCAAATTTCACTTGCGCTTTAATGTGCACAATCGCCATCACTACCAAACAGGCAATTGCATAAGACAATACGGTGCCTAAGGCAATGCCCTTTAACCCCATAGGGGCGAGACCAAACCAACCAAAGAAGAAGGTCGCATTTAAGAAAATATTCAGCACATTAGTGATTAACGACGCCAGCATATTCCAATTGGTCATCGCTTTAGCCGCCAAAATCGAGCCATAGGCGCAGCGTAAACCAAAGAAACCAAAGGTGAATGCCATAATAGCCAGATAGTCTGCAGCGTATACTTGCATACTATTAGGGAAGTTTAGCCAACCGCCAATATTGTCTGCATTTAGCCAAGTGAACACACTAAACGCCGTGCCAGCCACACCCAATAGCAATACGTTGGTCATGAATACAGGCACAACCTTGTGAAATTGCTTTGCGCCATAATATTGCGAGGCAGCAGCAGTGCCGCCGGTAGACAACATCGGCAAGACAAAAAAGCCAATCCACAAATAAGGCATCAATAAACCAGCGGTTGCCGCGACATCTTCACCAAGTAGGCTTAAAAAATAGATATCGGCCATCACAACCACTCCACTGGTCAGCTGCTCAATCAAAATGGGCCAAGCTAAGCTAAACAGTTTTAGTTTATTAACAGCGCCTTGTGGCATGGTCATCTTCCATTGATAAGCAACAAATCATTGTAACTAGCTGAGTAGACAGTCATCTTACTTTTTATCGTTTATCACTTATGTTTTTGGTTAAATTGTTATTGATGGCCTCTTGGCCCGCCACCAATTGCCCAGAAAACGGTGCTTATTGCTCAACACTGGCTAAACGCTCAGCCAAAAAGTCCATCAGTACTCGAATTTTTTTATTATGTTGTACATCGCGATGACACACTAAATAAATAGGTAGAGCGGGTAGTTTAAGCTCACCACAAACTTCGATTAAACCGGCCTGTTCACAGACAGGTTTATGGCTAACAACAATGCCCCCGTGATGCTTGGCTAGCTCTAGGTGTAACGGCATAAAATCGGTACGTAGCATGAACTGCTCGTTTTTGATGGGGATACCTAGTTGCCGACCGCCGTCTTCAAATTGAGGATCGCGGTCATAACCCAATACCCTATGAGCAAACAAATCTGATGGGCCGCTTGGCGTGCCATGTTGCGCTAAATACTGTTTACTCGCATAAAAGCCCAGCGGAATATCGAATAAATGGCGGCAAATAAGATCAAGTTGAGTAGGCGCAAACATACGAACCGCCACATCGGCATCACGTTTATCCAAATTGCTGGCGCGATTACTCACCTCTACCTCAACGGACACCTGCGGATAAGCCTGCATAAAATCGGGTAATATTTTAGGTAGATAATACAAGGCCACAGGCTCGTTAACCGCCAAGCGCACCCGCCCACTTAAGGTGTGCGCCTGCCCTGCAGCTAGTCGCTGTAAGCGTTCGGCACTGGCTTGCATGGTTTGGCACTCTTCTAACATCCCTCGGCCAAATTCAGTAAGCCGCAGGCCTTGGGTGCTTCGGTCAAATAAGGGCTGGCCTAACTGTTTTTCCATCGCTTGTAATTGGCGGCTCAAGGTGGGTTGTGACACCCTTAATTGCTCTGCGGCACGGCTTAAACTGCCCCACTGGGCGATGCTTAAAAAATATTGCCACCACTGCCAATTCTCGCCATTCATTTATGCATACCTATTGGTAATATTTTGCCATTCATTATTTGTTTATGAATATTAAAATAGACCTACAACGAATAGGAGGCAACATGAAAACAGCATTAATTTTAGGCATCACCGGTAATTTTGGTTTGCAAATGGCCTTAGCGCTAAAGGCCGAAGGCTGGCAGATCAAAGCCTTGATACGCGATCCATCTAAGGCCCCACAGTGGTTAGGCAAACAACACATACTGGTTGCAGATGCCTTAGATGAACCACAAGTGGCCGCCGCAGCCAGCGGCGTAGACTTGATTGTTTACGGGCTAAACCCTGCTTACCACCGCTGGCACAGCGACGCCATGAAGCTACTTGAACCGAGCATCACTGTGGCAGAGCGTTTAGGTTTACGGTTATTGTTTCCGGGCAATGTTTATAACTTTAGTCCCTGTGAGCAGCGCATCACAGAATCGCAAGGTATGCAGCCAGTGAGCGATAAAGGGGCCATTAGAGTCGCCATGGAGCAACGCTTAAAGCTGGCCACTCAACGCGGCGCCCTCGTCACGATTGTTAGGGCGGGTGATTTTATCGGGCCCAATACCCACTTAAGCTGGCTAGATATGCTAATTAAACGAAAACATGGCAAAACCACCATGGCTTTTCCACATAACAATCAGCATGTTCATTATTGGTCCTATCTGCCCGACCTATGCCACAACACCGCGAAACTGATGGCTATTCCTCAGGCTAATTTCGAAGTATGGCACGATCCTGGTTTAGCGCTCACGGCTGAACACTGGCAACAAGCCTTTGCCGCAAATGGACAAACACTTAACACCCGCAAATTTGCTTGGTGGGGGCTAGTGTTGATGGCGCCCTTTGTACCAACCATCAAAGAAGTGCTGAAAATGCGCTATTTGTGGCAACAGCCGGTAGTACTCGACGGTGAAAAAATGAAACGAGCCTTGCCACAAGGCTTTCAAGCCACCCCATTAGCCAGCATACTGACTCAACTACAGCCTGAAACATGAACATGAGTGACTTAACCAGCAGGCCTTATTTAATCAGCTTCTGTAGTAGCCGATCACAAGCTAGCTTTAAGGCTTGTAACTCTTCAAGCGGTAAATCGGCTTGGCATAACATTGCCTTTGGCACACTCTCTGCTGCTTGGCGTAACGCGGTGCCTTGCGGTGTGAGAGTGATAACGCGCACCCGCTCATCATGTTCACTACGAGCACGCAGCACTAAACTTTTGGCTTCAAGCCTTTTAAGTAGCGGCGTTAAAGTGCCCGAATCTAAGTGCACTCTTTCGCCCAAGCTTTTCACACTCACGCTATCGTGCTCCCACAACACCATCATCACTATGTACTGTAGATAAGTTAAGTCGAGTTTATCGAGTAATGGCCTATAAGCCCGCCCCATCGCATTTGACGCGCTATATAGAGAGAAGCAAAGTTGATTATCTAAGCGCAGGGCTAGCCCTTGGTCAGATTGCTCAGCAAATTTGCTCATTGTAACACTCCCTTAAAAATAAATTGTGCACAATATACTTGCAATTGCTTTCACTCTCAACTAAAGTTGCAAACAATTCAATTGCGCACAATCTAAATAATAGGATATCAATATGACAACGTTATACACTACTTCAGCTACCGCATTGGCAGGTCGTAACGGCCAAGTAACTACCGACGACAACAAACTCGACTTAGCCCTAAGCTACCCTAAAGAAATGGGTGGAAGTGGCGAAGCCACTAACCCAGAACAGCTATTTGCTGCTGGCTATGCTGCGTGTTTCTCAAACGCTATTCTACATGTAGCCAAAGAAGGCAAGGTAGCGATTAAAGCCGCACCTACCACTGCAACAGTAGGCATTGGCCCAAATGAAACGGGTGGTTTTGCCCTAACAGTTGCCCTAGCGGTAGAGCTAGATTTAGCGCAAGCAGCAGCAGTAGAGCTTGTCAAAGTAGCACACCAAGTATGCCCATACTCAAACGCTACCCGTGGCAACATTGATGTGAAGTTATCGGTAAACGGCCAAGCGCTATAAGCCTTACCGTTAAATCAAAAAAACCAAGCTTTGGCTTGGTTTTTTTAGTTTTATTGTAAGCTTATGTGTCACTAGCGCTGGTTAACGTGTTTTTGTGCTAAGCCAGTAGGCCGTATGCTAGCGCCGCTAGCCTTAACCACACTTGTCTTGTGAAAAGTAACAAGGCGTTGGCCCTGCCAACAGCAACACCCTTATTGACTATAGAAAGACGCCTCGGGCTTATTCGACACCTGAAAAAGTGTCGGCTACACGACAGCTATGTTTATCTGTTATATACCTGTTTCCTAAGTATATTTATGCACATCATTAATGCGCATAGGGTATCGGCATGAGAAACAACGACAAAACTCAGGCTCCGCAAAAGCCTACCAATTCGAGTCTTAACAGCGAGTTACTTGCTGAAGCTAGATTGCTGTTAGCTAGTTAACGGCTTATCTAAGGTAAAATTTGTGAGCGTTTGCCCTGCTCTTGCCACTTGGTTTTCACGAATTTGCGTAAAGCCATGTTTCTCAAAAAAGGGCTTGGCCACTCTTGAGGCGTCCACCCTTAAGTGCTCATAACCGCGTTGCTTGGCGATAGCTTCTATATGTTGGTACAAGCGAGTAGCCACACCTTGCGCTTGAAACCTTGGATGCACATAACAGCAATCAATATCGTTACCGTCTAACTCGATAAACCCCAGCAGTTGATCGCCCATTAAGGCCAGATAACATCGCTCACTGCTTAGACGCGCTTGCCACTGGTAATGGTCTATCGGTATAGGTGCCCAAGCTTGCTGTTGCTCAACTGAGTAGATGCTGCTGTCGATGGCATGCACCGCAGCGGTAAATAGCTCAGCAACCGCTGCTGCATATTCATTAGAATAGACTTCAATGGTAATCATTGCGCTGCGTCATTTTGTAGGAAACCTGAAGGTATTAATCATTAGTTTGGCTATGCAAAAACTCCAGATAGCCTCCAACTTGAGGGTGACCCGCTTTCTTCGCCAAGCTAAGCCATTTTACTGCTGCTTCATATTTAGCGCTCTCAGCGTAAATCATACCTAACTGGTATTGAGCACGAACATGTTCTTGCTCAGCAGCTAGCGTTAGATACTGTATTGCGCTTTCAGTGCTTTGAGCTAGCTCCAAACCATTGAGATAAATTAACCCTAAAGCGTACTGCGCCGAGGAGTCATCGCAATTTGCTTGCTCTTTTAACCAGCGAAGCTCTTCTTTTTTTTTTTAACATGGGCCACAGGGCTAACTGAGTCACCATGAAAAACATTGCTATATTGCCAATGGCTGATAAAAGCAGCGTCACCATTAGGGTTCTGATTAAAGAGTAAATAGTCATGATACAGTGAAGACAGATTAATAAACTCTACATTTTCCGTACTTGTTTTATATTCATTCATTAGCGCTTGAACAGATATGGATCCAACACCTTGATTAAATTGTAACTGTTGCTTCCATGCTCTAGCAAAATGACTATTGCGCATAGATGACGAATAAGTCCCTAAATCTGCACAGGCATGATAAGTATCGGTTTCTAATTTAACGCTTTCTACCGGTTTAATTGCAGAGCTGCAACCAAATAGCCCGGAGAGAGCGGTAAGCACTACTACAGCCTTTAACATTTTTAAATCCTTAAAATTAACTATAGATAAACCAATTTAGCCATGATTTGCAGCAGGCTTTGTAGAAATGGCGCACCGTGAGGCGTTAATAAATAGGCCAACACAGCACAATTTAGTAACACTGTTGCATAGTAAACCCAGCGAAAATCTTGTTTTTGAGTTTTATGCCGTAAAAATTGTTGGGCAAGCATAGCGCCCGGCCAACCACCGAGAAAGGCAAACACATGCAGTTTAAACTCTTGCACTCGCCAACGACCTGCTTGAGCAGCAGATTTATCAAGGGCATACAGGATAAAAGTGATGGTGCTCATGACCAAATATATAACCAGCAAGGCAGCGGGTACCTTCGCCGTTAACACCAAGCTGAGCAATAGCGCTAGAAACAATGCGGCTTTCAAACTGGCGGCTCGCGCTGCTTGATTGGGTTTATTGGCAAAGGCGGGTTTAGCACCCACTAATTTCAGCTGCTTAGCACAAGGTCTACCTTGCTTGTCGGTAGCTAAAGTATAGGTAAACCAATGACCGACTAGCTTATCGGGAGAACAACGCTGATCAACAAAGCCACTCTGGTGCACAAACACATCCTGGTTCCCCTCTGAGCCTTGGGGGAGCAAGAAACCAAAACCTTTTTTACTGTTCCAGTTTAGTAATTTTCCTTTGGCCATCAGCTAGCATTTTTTCCTTTGGTCATTTGCGCGTTCGCATGTTGTTGAATTAACTCGGCCATCACTGGCTGGTGACTCGCTAAGCCATTAGCCACGCCTTGCTGGTTCTCTACACTTTGGTTTTGGCTAAGTTTGTACTTGGCTTGTAGGTTATCGATGCTGATTTCGATACCCACTATCGCCTTGTTTAAGCCTTCGATAAATGTGGAGGGCGCATCGTTGATTTGCCAAGGCTTAGCTTGTGTTTGCTCATGGGCCTTGGTTAAACGTTGCATTAAATCAAGCTTCCATGTGCCATCGTCAATCGCGGTCATCAGGCCATTTACATGCACTGCTTGGTAATTCCAAGTGGGCACTACTTTAGGGTTAACCGCTTTAGTGGGGTAATAGTTAGGCGAAACATAAGCGCTCTCACCTTGAAACACCACCAATGTGGGCAGCGGGGTATCCAAGCGTTTAGCTAAAGGGTTGGCTCTAGCAATATGGCCTTGCAAACACCATTGACCCGCAAGGTTTTTGGCCAGCAATAAGGGAATATGTTCGGCCACCAAGCCCGTATCACTGAGCGTAGTGAGGCAAGCTAATGGGTAGCGGCCAATTAACTGCGATATATTTTTCCAGTCGTCTTGCTTGAACTGCTTGGGTAAGTGCATGGTTTATCTAACTCCCTGATTGTGAGTTAGATACTCTCATAAAAAACTACCAGCGAGCTAGCGCTGTTTTAACACTATCAATTAGCGCTTAAGGCGCATAAAACTCAATGTCTTTTTTTAAATTCATGGCATAACCAGCACTCGCTACCCCTTCAATTTGGGCATGTTGTACCAATAACTCACCTTCTATCCAAACAACTTGCCAAGGCTCAACCATATCAATGCCAGCGGCATGTTTCACATGAATAATTTGGTTAGGCGGTGGTGGCGGAAAATGTAAACAAGCGCCAAAGAATGGCACTAAGAAAAACTCGGTAATTTTGTCGCCATTGGTTTCTAAAGGCACCACAAACCCCGGCATACGCATGTTTTGGCCGTGTAGCGCTTGCACCATCGTACCTTGAGTATTTTGCTCTGCTTGCTGATCAAGAGACTGCTGATGGTTAACTTGAAATACTTGGCTAGTGCGCTCTAACTCTGGAACTAAACTCAGCCACGGGTTGCTCGATGCCTGACCAACAAAGCTGCACAACAAACCCAATAAAACAAAAATTCTCATTACTTTACCTATATGCCCCCGGACTAGCCGGGGGACATTGCTGAGTACTTATTGAGCGTCTAAGGCGCCACGTATAACATTATAAATCGCGGTATTTTCTACAGTGCGACCGACAAAGGCATGTGAGTTGAGACCCCAAGAAGCAATTGGCACGTCTGCATTAGTGTGGCTTCCCCACTTCCAACTGACTTCTGGCACTTGACCAATACCGTTGGTTTTTTCTAATGCTAAGCCACCCGTTTCATGGTCGGCGGTAACAATAACCATAGCGTCACTGCGCAATTCAGCCCAGTTCGCCACTTCTGCTACCGTTTTATCAAAGGCGATGGTTTCGTGAATGACACGCTCTTCGTCGTTGATATGGCCTGCAAAGTCGATTTGCGAGCCTTCAACCATCAGTACAAAGCCATTCGGATTTTTCGATAAGATCTCGATAGCTATCTCAGTCATTTCATTCAGCTGTGGAATGTCTTGCTCTGCATAGCTTTTCTGGCCTTCCATAGGCAATACATAGGGAATTTCGTCTTCACCAAAAATACCAGCGAATAAAATCTCTGCGTTTGGATCTGTCGCTGGCAATGCAGCCACCGCTGGAATTAGGTCCGTTTTGTTTTTAACCACAGTGTAACCAGCAGTTGTCGCTTCAGCGCTAATCACGTCTACGCCGTCAACTAGCTTGCTGCCACATAGGGTAACGTTAGGTTGAACATCACCGTACATGCTTTGTGACAAAGTCACGAAGTCATTACGGTTTGGACCATGCGAAGCAAAAGCGGCAGGCGTAGCGTGTACACAGTGTGACGTAGCAACAATACCTACTGATTTACCCAAGCTTTGTGCGTATTCCAAAATGGTTTCTAAATCAGAGCCATCACCAGGACGGGCTTGAGCAATAGTGCCTGAAATTACTTTACGACCAGTGGCCATCGCAGTAGCGGCGGCGGCAGAGTCGGTGTAGTAATTCATGCCAAGCTCAGCAAGGTTTTCGTAGCCTAAGGTATCAGCACTGGCTGTTTTAATATCACCACGGTGTTTACCCGACTCTAGGAATAATGCCTCTCCTTGATAAGCGCGTGTAACATCTAACTGCGGGTATCCCATACCATCACCAATCATCATTACAATGTTATTGGCATTGTCTAGCTCAATGACATCCACGTCGTGGCTGGCGCTAGCTTCTGAAGTCAGGTCTTTGTTGGTAGTCAGCGTTACCGTGTAGCGACCTTCTGCATCGGCTGTGGCCATTTGGCGAACCGTGGCAGGCGTTTGCGTAGCATCATCACTCAAGCTTACAGTCATATCACCTTCGGCATTCCAAGCGTAGCTTTGGGCAAAGGTACTACCGTCGGCGGTAATGTTTGTGGCAACATTAGCGGCAGTAATGGTGTCGTGGCCAACTACTGCTCTCACTTTAGCGATAGACAACGGCACAGCCAACTGGCCATCACCTAATATCGATAGTGAAAATACATAGCTCCCCGCTTCCACTTGGGCAGACATTTTGCCGCCAGGGTAAGTAGTTAAAGCCGATGCTCCCTCGGTTAAGCTAATTGGCTGATTATCTAACGAACCATAGACGTTCGCTTTATCCATACCTTGGTGGACATTAAAGCTAACCGTACCCGCTTCAGCAAAAGTCACTTCAGCTTCGTAGTTACCTGCACCTTTATAAATGAATGCACTGCTATCAGTGGCGGTCCAATCGTTAAATGTGCCCACAATGTACATGGCTTCAGACAGTTTGTCGGCATCTGTGTCGGTAATGTTTTCAATCAACAAACTGGGGTTATTTATGCCCGCTGAAGAATCTAAAGTGAAACGATAAACTTGGTCTTCATCGCTGGCTACGGTGATGTCCATGTTTTGGTTACTAAAGTCGTCGTACTTACGCTGTAGTTCCATAGGGGTGTCGAATATTACTTCAGGATCAGCTTCATCACTAATCGCTAAGTCACGTTCCGCACTCCAGCTAGGATCAGAGATTTTGAATGAATACTCGCCCGGCTGCATGCTAAATAAGGCGATGTATTCGCCTTCGCCTTGATAATGCAGTTGCGCCTCAGGGCGAGATGACCAACTGTTCATTGAGCCCTTAATGTACAAACGGCAATCTTTAGCGGCATCTGCGGCTAACTCTTCGTCAGTACACTTAAATGGGCCTAAATCAATGGTGTCGGCGATCGGTGGATCTAGGTACACATATTCAGTGTCGTCTGAGCAACCCACTACCGTTGAAGCAATAGCGATCCCCGCGACTACTTTAATTACATTTCTAACTTGCATTAACTTTCCTTAATAAATATCAATATTGATTTATATATTTTTATGTGAGCTTATATTTATGCGTTTATTTTTGCTCACAACAAAAACATAGCACGATAAATTACCCACCATTTATTAAAGAAATATTAAAATGTGAAGCTAAACCAAAGAACACTCACAATAAAAATTTAATAAAAATATCTTTACAAACATACATTTATGATCAAATAAACCTTATCCACCTCAAGCTTAAGCATCACCCAGAGTTATTTTGTGAAAATAAAATAAAATAAACAATCTGATGCAGAACAATATTTTTAATTAATTAAAAACATAACACCAAAAGCATGAGCTACGCCTAATTACGCAGCATGAAAATGCTTTCAAAATAAAAATGGTGGTATTAGTTTATTTTCACAATGATTATCGTTATTGGCTAACAATGTACAATTAGCAATTTCAAGCGGTTGATTTAAGAAGCTGACTAAGAGAGGGCTTACTCATTACTGGAACACAAAGCTACACTTTAAAATTGGCGATACTGGCTTGGATTAAGTCACTTAGCTGGCCAACCTTAACTGCTTGCTCGGCGGTTTGCTCGGTTCCCTCTAAACTGCGCTGCGCGGCTGACTCTATATCTTGCATCTCATGAACCACCGTATCCGAAGTATGTAGCTGCGCATCACAAGCGGCACTCACATCATCTAACAAGCGGGTAATGTCACTGACAAGTTGATGGGTGGTTTCGACCGATTGCTGCATCTTCGACATCAGCTCAAAGCTGGCACTGGCTTGACTGCGGCCTTGGCGCATTTGACCTTCGGTTTTTTCCGCACCTTTCACTAACTCATTCATCATCAGTTCAATTTGATCAGTCGACCCACGCGTTTGTTTGGCCAGATTACGTACTTCATCGGCAACCACTGCGAAGCCTCGCCCATGTTCACCCGCCCGGGCTGATTCAATGGCGGCATTTAATGCCAGTAAATTGGTTTGATCGGCAATATTGTTTATAACCTCTAAGATTTTACTGGCATCTTTACTGTTTTTTGCCAATTCACGCATATCTTCAGAAGCACTGTCGACTTGGTTTACCAAGTGCTTAATCTCTGTGGTTGCTGATTGGGTGAGCTGATTACCTTGATTGGATGCTTGATCGATGGCAATGGCCGACGAATCGGCACTGCGCACATGCTGAGCCACCTCATTAAAGCCTTGTGATAACTGACCAATATGCTTGCTCACCTCGCCAACCACTTGCTGCTGCTGGCCCATTTGATCTTTTGATTGTTGGGCTAACTGGTTTAGTTGACCGGCGGCGAGATTAAGCGCTGCAACATTTTGGTTAATGGTAGTCACTGTAGTTTGCAGCAGTTCAATAAATTGGTTAAAGGCTTGCGCTAGTTGCGCTAGCTCATCTTTCCCTTTTACGTTTAAACGCTGGGTAAGGTCCCCATCTCCTTGAGCAATGGCCTGCATCGCTTCCACCATAGTCACAATTGGCTGGCGAATTAAGCGAGTAATCAGCCAACCCATTAGCAAAGATATCACCACTATCGATAGACCAAAGGCCATATTGGCCCATGCCGTTTGTTGTAACTGCTGGCTAATGGCTCGGCTCGACTCACTTAATACCTGCCACTGGCGTTGTTGGCTATTACCCGCCTGTTGCACCACTTGTTCGGCAGCAGGGTTAAGCAGCTCTTCCATCAGTAACTGTTGTTCGAGCAACAGATCGAATAGCCGACTGGCTGAATCAGCCAGTTGATTAACATTACTGGCAACTTGTCCAATCCACACTTTATGATGCTCTCGGTTTAAACCTTTGGTGAGATCGAGCAACGCATTCTGGGCACCAAACAATTCCAAATAAAAGCGGTCTTTACTGCGGCTGTCTTGACGCTTGAGGTGGCTCATTAAAGCAATGGCCGACGCTTGAATATGGTTGGCGAGATTAATGGTGAGTCCCGGTAAACGGCCAGAATTAAGCGGGTCTAAGGTGGCATGAATATCAGAGCTCTTGGCTAGGGCCTGTGGGACAACTTGGCTCAATACTAGGCTTTCTAAGCGGCTAACTTCGGCCAATAAAGGCACCAATTCATCAGCAAAATACTGGTCGAGTAATTGGCTATTGCTGGTAATTTGCTCGGCATTACTAAATCCAGCAAGATGGGGGCTGTTATCTAAGTTTTCGGCTTGCTCTGCTAATTGCTGATACGCATGCAGCAAATTGGGATCTTCTGTTTGGCTATAACGAGATTGCACCACCAAACGCTGCAAAGCATTCACCGATAACTCTCCGGCTAAGCGCGCGCTAGGTTCAACATTCTCAGAAAAAGCGACGGCTTGCTGCTCAACATTTCTTAGTGCTGAGGTACTACTCCACAACATAATGCCAAGCAATAGAACGATACCGATTGGAATTAGGGCGATTTTTTGACTCAAGCTTAATTTGTCCATCATAGGGCTTTCGCTCCCACCATTGTCAACAGACCGCTACGCAATTGCTCAAGCTGAGCATAGGCCTGATTAGCATTAGTCACGCTGATTTGTGCTTGAGCCTCACTGTCTTGTTCAATTTGCAACAGGGTTTTGGCGCGATGTAATTCAGCCCGTAAATTGACGGTGGTATCTACCAGTTGGTAAATATTTGATTCGGCGGTAGGTAAACGGCCAGGCTTGCTTGGCTCAATGGCTAATTGGCGAAACAAACGCTCTAGCAAATACAAGCATTGAAAGGCCACAATATTGGCATCTGTGACTTCTCGATTCTGATAGGCGTTAACAGAAGCAAACTCTAGCGGCAGGTCTTTTTGCTGACTAATTTGCTGTAAATCGCCTTTAATGATGGTTAAGTTACGTGCCAGAGCAACGTTAGCCTCACGTTCAAGCAAATCAGCAAAAAGCTGCTCTATCATCACCAACTGCTGATAAACATCATTAACCGATTTCCCCAAAGGGCGCTCTATATCAGCAGTTTTAGCTAGCTGAAGTTTGCGGGTTACGCTGGCTAACTGCTGTTCTAAACTCTCTAAATAAGGCATCACGCTGCGCGGACGAATCACCGCGTAGGCAATGGCATCTGCTGGGGTGGCTGCCACACCATGCTGGCTTTGTAGCTTTGCCGCCAGCTCATTGAGTTGCTGAGTTTTAAACACTAAATGAATGGCCAATTTGTCGGCAACAATTTGTGGCTCGCTGTTAAGCGCTGGCAGGTTTTGTTGAGCACGAATGACAGCCAATTGCTGGCTAATCTGCTGAGTTTTTTGATAGAGGTGATTATTATTAACGATAGCCGCCATTGCAGCCGGCGTGAGCAGCAATAAATACACGACCACTAAACAGTAACGCTTAAGAAATAACACCAGAATAGTCAAAATATAGCCTCGTCCTTGAGTGGGTATTTCAACACCGCTTTGTTTTACATTTCAGTGAAATTACAGACCTTTCTTTCAAGCATAGGAATGTTTTAACAATATAGCCAAGCCCCCCGCTTCTGATAGCGGTAATCCGATAGCGCTAGGTTAAGACACAAGGTCGAGAGACACTAAAGTTGAAATAGGCGGGCGGCGTTTTGCTGCACTTGTTGTTGTAGCTCTGGTAGGGCTTGCTGGCGTAAATCAGCGACACGCTGGTAGATGTGACCCAAATAACAGGGTTCGTTGCGGCGACTTTTCGGTTTTGGCCTTAAGTCTCTAGGCAATAAATAGGGAGCGTCGGTTTCTAATAACAAACGATTAGCAGGGATCTCCTTTACGCGCTGTTGTAGATCTAGGCCACGGCGCTCGTCACATACCCAGCCGGTAATGCCGATGTATAAATCAAGGTCCAAGCAGGCTGTTAGGGCGCTTTTATCGCTAGTAAAGCAATGCAGAACCGCAGCCGGCAGTTTGTCTCGCCACGGTTTTAATATATCAATAAAGCGTTGGTGCGCATCACGCTCGTGCATCACCACTGGCATATTTAGCTCGGCAGCTAGGGCTAACTGCGCTTCAAAAATGGCTTCTTGTTGCGGGCGAGGAGAAAAATCACGATTGAAATCCAGGCCACATTCGCCCACAGCAAGCACCTGTGATTGAGCCAACAGGGGTGTTAAACCTTGAATTTGTTCAACAGAAACAGATTTTGCATCGTGCGGGTGAACACCAGCGGTGGCGTAGCAAAGCTGCGGCCACTGCAAGGCTAACTCGGCAACCACTTTGCTCTCGTCCATATCACTGGCCAATAGCAACATACCGCTTACGCCGGCTAACTGAGCGCGCTCAATCACGGCATCTCGGTCTTTATCAAACTGAGAACTACTTAGGTTTAAGGCTATATCAAACATCTGGCTAATTAGGCCTCTGTTTGTTCAGTGTCGTCATCTTTGCTCACATAAAATCGCGAGAAGAATAGACCCACCTCAAAGAGTAACCACATAGGTAAGGCCAACAGGGTTTGTGAAATCACATCTGGCGGCGTGAGTAACATGCCCACCACAAAAGCCCCTACAATTACATAAGCCCGTTTGCTGCGTAACTTTTCTGGTGACGTAGCGCCTGACCAACATAACAACACTGTGGCAACCGGGATCTCAAAAGCCAAACCAAAGGCAAAAAACAGCTTTAATACAAAGTCGAGGTAATTAGAGATATCGGTAGCAATGGTGACCCCTTCGGGCGCCACCGCAGTGAAAAAGGAAAATGCGAGCGGAAACACCACAAAAAAGGCAAATGCCACTCCAGCATAAAATAATACCCCAGAGCCGAAGACTAAAGGAATAAGCAACTTGCGTTCATGCTGATATAAACCTGGCGCAATAAAGCTCCACGCTTGCGCCAACAAATAAGGCATCGCTAGAAATACCGACGCCACTAAAGTTAACTTAATCGGGGTAAAAAAGGGTGCGGCCACATCGGTGGCAATCATACTGGCATTGTCAGGCAATACCTGTAACAAAGGCTCAGCCACTAATGAATAGATGTCGTTTGCAAAATAAACGAGGCAAAGAAATACAATTAAACAGGCCATAACACCACGCAACAAGCGATTGCGTAACTCAACTAAATGCTCGATTAGGGGCTGCGCTGGGGCATCACTCATAAGTTATTTTTTATCTTCTTGGCTGGCTTCAGATGGCGGTTCGGCAGGCATTTTCACCATGTCTGGCTGGTGCTGTTCTTCTGGTTCAACTTTTTGATAAGGTCGAGTCACCGACTCAGCGCGGGCTTTTAGCGTTTCAAAAGACTCGCTCAAATCACTGTTTAATGATTCAAGGCCCTGCTGCTCAGCTTTTTTTAGGTTTTGGTGCAACTCATCTAACTCGAGCTCTTGTTTTAACTCGGTAGTGACCGCCGACACCGACTGTTTAACCTTACGCACCACCGCCAATACACTGCGAATGGCACTCGGCAAGCGTTCGGGGCCTAAGACCACTAAGCCCATTATCGAGATCAACACTAATTCCCAAAAACCAATATCAAACATGCTTAACCTTGTTGGTCTTTTTCTTTGCTTTTACTGGCGTCTTCAGCCTGCTGTTTCTTTTGGTCAAGCTGCTCAGGGGTAGATTTTTCAGCTGGCTTAGTCTCATCATCACTCATCGCATTTTTAAAGCCTTTAACGGCAGAACCGAGATCGCCACCCATGTTGCGTAATTTCTTGGTTCCAAATAACAACACCACAATGACCGCTACGATCAACAGTTGCCAAATACTAATTCCACCCATTATTTTTTCCTTTTTGTTTCATCAGGCCAACAAGACCTTATTATCTATTTTAGTTGTTGCCAGCCAATAAACCCAGCTAACACACTGGCAGCCGTTAAGCCCAAGGCCAAGATTGGCAAGCTGGGGTAAATAACGGCTGCTGAAATCAAACTGGCTGCGCCCGCTAAGCCCAGCAATAAACTGCGTTGCCGTTGTTTTTGCTGCTGTAAATAGCGCTCGGTAAAGCGTTGAAACTTCAGTTGCTGCTGTTTAGCTAACTGCAGGTTATCATAAACCAACTCTGGTAGATGCGGCAGCGTTTCTAACCAATATGGCGCCTTTTCTTTCAAAGCTGAAAATACCGCTTCTGGCCCTACTTGTTTACGCATCCAGCGCTCTAGAAATGGCTTGGCGGTCGCCCATAAATCAAGCTCTGGATATAGCTGACGGCCTAAGCCTTCAATATATAACAAGGTTTTTTGCAATAGTACCAGCTGTGGCTGTACTTGCATGTCAAATCGACGCGCGGTATTGAACAAATTAAGTAATACATGACCAAAAGAGATTTCAGACAAGGGTTTTGCAAAGATAGGCTCACATACGGTGCGAATGGCAGCTTCAAATTCTTCCACTTTGGTATCTGAAGGCACCCAACCTGAATCAACATGCAATTGCGCCACTTTACGGTAGTCACGATTAAAAAAGGCCAAAAAGTTTTCGGCTAAGTAGCGCTGATCTTCTTTGTTTAAGGTACCCACAATGCCACAATCTATCCCGATATACATCGGGTCTTCTGGGTGCTCTCGTGATACAAAAATATTGCCCGGATGCATGTCAGCATGAAAGAAGCTATCGCGAAACACTTGGGTAAAGAATACCTCTACGCCGCGCTCAGCCAACAACTTCATGTTGGTACCTTGCGCCTCTAGCTCGTCAATATTGGCCACCGGAATACCATAAATTCGCTCCATCACTAACAGTGTTTTACTGCAGTAGTCGCTATATACCTCCGGTACGTATAACTCTTTAGCATTAGTAAAGTTGCGACGTAGCTGAATCGCATTTGAGGCTTCGCGGGCTAAATCTAATTCATCAACAATGGTCTTACGATACTCTTCCACCACTTCTTTGGGGCGCAAGCGGCGACCATCGGCAAAAAAGCGGGCAAAAAAGCTAGCGACGCGTTGCATTAAGGCAATATCAGATAAGATAGTGGCTTCAATACCCGGGCGGATAATTTTAAGTACGACCTCGGCGCCATTTTCTTTTAAGCGAGCAGTGTGTACTTGCGCAATTGAAGCGGAGGCTAAGGGCTGCATATCGAAGTCATCAAATAACTGGTCGATAGGCTGTGCTAAGGCTAATTCGATTTGTTGTTTAGCCAACTCACCGCTAAAAGGAGAAACTTGATCTTGTAACAGCGCTAGCTCATTGGCAATATCAGGCGGCAGTAAATCCCGCCGAGTAGACATCATCTGACCAAACTTGATAAATACTGGGCCTAGCTCTTCCATGGCTAAGCGGATACGCTCGCCAGCAGGACGCTGTTGGTGCTGGTTACGCCACCAAAAAACTAAGGCTCGCAGCAAACGCAATGGCCAAGGCCAAAATCGTTTAGGCAATAATTGATCGATACCATAGTGGCAAAGAGTGCGATTAATTTGGCGAAAACGAGCAAACTCTTTAGGGGTCATTCACTCAATTCCTGGATACGCGCAGCCAAACTGTCGAGGTCTTTAGCTAATGTTTGCACTTGTTGCTGCCACGCTTGGTATTCCAACTGACCCACCAGCAATTTCCACTCTTCGCTGGCAAGTTCGGTGATTTTATCGGGGGCTTTGCTAAATGCACGGTTGAGCACGTCAGCCACCATACGGCCTTTAGACACCACTTGATATGCGGCTACATCACCAATGCGTTGTGATAATTTTTCTTCAAAATCAGGGTCGAGCTGCAAAAACAAATCAGCAAACTGTTGGGCCAATTTAATGTCACCTTCCAACTGCAATTTATCTTGTTTGATCAGGTTGGGAATTCGGTCAGCTTGTTTAAGCTCAGCCAAAGTAAACAAGGACATGCTCAAACTACAATCAGCCACCGCCTCATATTGGTTAAGCACATCGAGTTGTTGCTCGCTAATCACAAAATAAAAACACGGCAAAGGCTGGATTTTAATCGCTAACACTTTACCTGTTAGCTGGCTACGACGCTGGCTGCTGCTTTCATCGAGCGACAATACTTGATTGCTGAGTGCTTCAACACCAGCGCTGATCAATGAAGATAAGGGCATAGGGGCCTCTTAGAATTTATAACCACGGTGTAAGGCAACTACACCACCGGTTAAGTTGTAATATTCAACGCCATCAAAGCCCGCATCTTGCATCATCTGTTTCAAGGTTTCTTGATCAGGGTGCATACGAATAGACTCGGCTAAATACTGATAACTTTCAGCGTCGTTGGCAATTAGCTGGCCCATTTTAGGTAACAGATGAAATGAGTACGCATCGTAAACCTTACTCACCGCTTCGATTTCTGGTTTAGAGAATTCTAGTACCAATAAACGACCGCCCGGCTTAAGCACCCGATACATCGAACGCAAAGCCGCGTCTTTATCAGTCACGTTACGTAAACCGAAGCTAATGGTAATCACGTCAAAGGTATTGTCGGGGAACGGTAGGGCTTCGGCATTGGCTTGTACGTAACGTACGTTACCCACAATGCCTTTATCGCGTAGCTTGCTGCGACCCATTTTTAACATTGAGTCATTAATGTCAGCCAGTACAACCTCACCGCTACTACCAACAATTCGCGAAAACTTAGCGGTTAAATCACCGGTGCCACCAGCTAAATCTAACACTTTTTGACCAGGGCGAACGCCGCTGCAATCAATAGTAAAACGCTTCCATAAACGATGAATACCACCCGACATTAAGTCATTCATTACATCATATTTAGCTGCAACTGAATGGAATACTTCGGCAACCATGCCTACTTTTTCTTCACGGTTTACTGTTTTATAACCGAAATGGGTAGTTTCTTGCTCGACGCTCATGTTTGCTTCCTACTAATGCGATCTGTCGCTAGTGTACTGTAGCCAACCCAATGCTCCAAGGCTTGCACCGCTTAAGCTTCAGCTTTTTTGAAAAAACAGCGACCAACCTTAAAATATCAGTGCCTGAACAGCAATTTAACTTCTCTCAGGCTGTGGAGCCAGTATTGTTTATAACCTAATTCCCCTAACAATAGCGGCACCTCAGCAAGCAGAGTTTGGCTTAGAGTTGCCACTTACCCTACCCAATCAGCCATTTTCTGCGCACACTTTAATAACACTTCACCTAAAAGCGAATTTTAATAATAGAAAGTAACATTAAAAATAAATAGAAATTTGAAATAAATCAAACATATAAGCCAGTGTTTTTGATAAGTTACTTTTTTATTTTTTAGGGATGAATTATGACTCACGGAAAGAGTTTGGCCTTTTGTGGGCTGTTGCTGCTTACTACAAGTTCGATGTATGGGTGTGGCGGTGGCGGTGGTGGTGGTAGCGAAGCCGGAGATAAACAGCCCCTCCCCGCTGATGGACTTTCTAATATTACACAGGACGACTTGAGCATTGTCGGCGCAACAAACAACATTAATTTGTATCCCGCAGCATTAAGTCAATTAGCCCTTAGTGCCATAAATAGCTTAGGAAAAAGAGACTCGTTCTCTGTGGCATGTGGCCCTGAACTTTCTGATACCGCCACAATAAACATTCAAAGACAAACACCGGGTGAGTTCAGTAGCAACGATATTATTAATATCTCACTGGTTAATTGTTATACAACACTAATGGACTCTACCGCTCTAACTGGGAATATATCAATCGATGTATCGCATATTAGTTACGGCCCTGTTTTAACCGAGCTCAATGCGATACTGAGCTATCCAAGCTTACTGAACCAGCTTGATAATGGTGAAGGCTTAATTGGCGTAGCTATGAGTGGGGAACACTCTTTGGCGTATACCTTCGCAAATGAAATTCAGCAAATTGATAGCTTTCAAAGCTCCTCACAATATACAAACCTTGGAGATTTCTTCTTATTGACGGATGCTGAAGTAACTCAAACTCACGATCTCATCAACAACACCACTGCAATGGACATGCAAGGTAAAGTTAAGTGGAGCGGTAATGGCACGACTCTTTCCTACGAAGTATCTACACCCGAAACTTTAGAGGGGATATTAGGCTGGGGCTTTAATAGTGGAAAGCTAATTATTCAAGGAGCCGGTGAGCAAATGGTTGAGTTTTCAGCAAATGTCGAAGCTATTCTCCCCTCGGGCTCAATATCCATTTTTGACACTTATATAAAAGGCTTAGATGTAGATGAAACCTTCGTATTAGGTGATGGCGACGTTTTTGGCGGTGATGCTATTAACCAACCTGTGTTACACAGCAATATATTTTCTCACATTCCTGAAGGCTGGTATTGGAGCGAAGATAACACAGGCATTCACACGGGCATGCTTTACAGTGATGGTACGCTTGAGTCATACCAGAAAACCGCGCAAGGTGGTTTTGCTTTACCACACTATATTGACTTCCCTTCTGATGGTAGCTTCACTGTTTATGCCAAAGATATCAGCTTAAATGGAGCGCCAGCGGAAGTACATTTTGCAATTTTTGATGAATACGCAGGAGGGCTTTCTGTTGATGTTACCCGCGTAGGGTATCGATACACCATCACTCCATCTACACCACCGGTGCCTGGGCGGAAATATAATTTAACCTCTAACATAGATGGTGAATACAACATCGCTACTTTTACAGTGGCCGGCAGCTATGACCCCGCAGACCTATCAATAGCTATGCCCGACGATCGGTTCGTTAGATCAGGTGAGGCATTTGTACTGTCGCCAACCATAACCGGGTTTCATAACGGTTTATATTGGGAAGGAGGTTATTCAGGGGAAAATTGGTGGACAAACGATATACAGATTTCTGACCAGAACAGTATCGACGCAGAAGTAACAGTAACAGGTGCACAAGGCAAGCTAGCAAGTATTTCTACCTCTTTAATGCCCCTAGAAGGTGATACTAAACATGGTCATGTCACTGTTCAGATTGCTGAAAGCGATAAAGACAAAAGCTTTCTGCAAATAACTGAATACGACAATGTTCAAGCCCCAACTAATAAACGCCTTTTTGTAGGTTACATCCGTGAATTTGAAGACAATCATACGAACATTGAACAGCGTTTTACCATTGAAGGAGCTAGTCATACTAAGACTCTTTCGTTAGCCATGTCTGGTGGAACAGTTATTGATTCCGAGAATACCACCTACTCTTTTGTGTCAATGGAATACTCTGAAATGGATACTGTATGGACTAATCATGAATACAACTTTCTAAATGATTGCACCGTCGATCGAGTAGAGCTTAAACAGTCTATCGGTTCAGTATCCGGTACACGTAGCGACTTCACCATCCACTGTAATCAAGAAACTGGTTATATCAAAGGCTTCATTCATAACTTTTATGAATAGTAATTTTACTTACCAATAAATAAAAAGCGCCCCGCAGGGCGCTTAATTTACGTCTTTATTTTCACAATTTTATGTCGTGTGCGCCAAGCTTTGTGGCTAGTTTGCTGCTTAAGCTCTTTAGCTTTAGTGTCTGGCTCAGCTTGTTTAACTTTAACTCTAAATCGACCATCAGAGTCTGCGCCTATGTCTTTAGCAATGTGGGCGCTAATACCCTCTACTCGCCAGCTTTGTTGGCGTTGCTGCTTGAGCCATTTTTGAGTTTCTAAATGCTGCTGGTAGCGCAACAATAACTCTACTGTAAATGTGAGTAAGCGAATTTTAAGTGACATCATGTCTCGTTCTCCTTGATAGAGAGCGAAGTGACACAGATTATAACAGGAGGGGTATGACTATTTCCTTACTGCGACACTTCGCAGCTCGGATAAAATTGGGGTGGTTCTCAATCTTAATTTAGCTGCTTAGCCTGCGTACTCGGCTGCCATGTTTATGATTTGCCATGGCGAGCGAAGTGACAGACATAAGTCGAATTGAACGATATGCTGAACATAAACAATGTTTCATATTTTCCTCGACTCATGCAGTAATTGACTGAAAACATAACATAACGCGACAATGCTCAAATAACAAGCAAGCAGCCCTTTTTTTATTTGCTTATTACATAATCTACACAGTAAGTGACTATGATTTGACTATTAACCCTCAGTACTTTGAACAATGTGAGCTTATCAATGCAGCCTACCGGCCATGGTTATTATCAATTACACAGCCATAACAGCCTTTTGCTGGCTCAGCTCTACGACAGCTGGAATGTCACCACTACCAAAGAGTACCAAGCCGAGTTACAGCACGTGGTTGGTCAATACTGCCATCAACCTTGGGCAGCCATTTTTGATATACGCCACTGGCAATTTCTCACCCCCGAAAGCATTCCTATTATGCAGCAGCAGATAAGCTGGTGTTTACAAAACCAACTTAGCCACTGCATTTATCTATCCAGCAACTCTGGAATTTTTGAATACATAAAACAGCAAATGCATGCTCATATCGGCCAGCATACCTGCAAATTTGCACAACTCTCCTCTGTAGAAGAAAGCTTCGCCACTCTGCAACGCTGGCAAGTAAAGATACCGAAATCTATCAGCACTATTTTGGAGAACTAAGCGCCTTCCACACTCATTACTAGATTGTCTACAATCTCAACGCCAAACCTCACTTTGTAAACAATAAGCACTAAAGCAGCGGTAAAAACTCAACTAAAACTAAAGTATAACTACGTATTGTCGACAATTATTTGATCAAGTAATAACAGTTGATCTACACTGTGCAACATTCAATCAACCTGAGTGTAACGTCAATATGCCTGAGCTTAGTCAAGCTAAAAGCCCGAACGACAAACAAAGCTTGTTGTCGCAAAACCTTAGCGATACGCTGATTGAAGCCATTGTGAGCGGTCAAATAGCCCAAGGGAAAAAGATCTCAGAGCCTGAGCTAGCGCGCCATTACGGAGTAAGCCGAGGTCCATTGCGAGAAGCAATTCTAAAATTGCAGGGCATGGGGTTAGTGGAACGGGTGCCACACGTAGGCGCGCGAGTCGTACAGCTAAATCAACAGCAGTTACTGGATATTTACTCGGTGCGTGAGGCGCTTGAAGGCATGGCCTGCCGTTTAGCGGCCAGTCAATTGTCGACAGAACAGCTCAACGAGCTTAAAGCCCTGCTCGAACATCACCAAAGTTACTTACAGCAGCATCAAGGTAAAGCTTACTTTGAGCAACAGGGCGACTTTGATTTTCACTACCTCATTATTAAAGGTAGTGCCAACCAGCGCTTAGTGAACCTGCTATGTGATGAGCTTTATCACCTGCTGCGTATGTACCGCTATCAAGCCAGTAAACAAGTTTCGCGCCCCGAGCGCGCCCTACAAGAACACTGGGCAATTTGGCATGCCCTCGCCGACCGTGATGGCGAGCTGGCCGAGATGCTAATGCGCCGCCACATTGCCCGTGCGCGCAAAGCCATTGAACAACAACACTTAACGAATCCGACCGACCAAAGCCAAGAAGCCATAACATCGGCTACGCAAATTATCCAAGGAGTGAACGAATGAGCACATTAACCTCGCCTGGCGCACGCTTTCGCCAAGCTGTAGCCGAACAAAACCCACTGCAAATAGTAGGAACGATTAACCCTTACTGCGCCATGATGGCTAAACGCGAAGGCCACCAAGCTATTTACCTATCGGGTGGCGGCATAGCTAATGCGTCTTATGGTTTGCCTGATTTAGGCATTACCACCATGAACGATGTACTAGAAGATGTACGCCGTATTACTGCCGCCTGTGATTTACCCTTGTTGGTCGACATTGATGTTGGTTTTGGTGGTGCGTTTAATATTGCTCGCACCGTTAAAGAAATGATCCGCTCAGACGCTGCCGCCGTGCACATGGAAGACCAAGTGGCGCAGAAACGCTGTGGTCACCGCCCCAATAAAGCGATTGTCTCTAGCCAAGAGATGGTAGATAGAATTAAAGCTGCCGTTGATGCCCGAGTAGATCCTGATTTTGTAGTGATGGCCCGTACCGACGCCCTACAAATTGAAGGTATGGGCGGCGCAATTGAACGTGCTTGCCAATATGTTGAAGCCGGTGCCGATATGATTTTCCCTGAAGCGATGCTTACTTTAGAGCAATACCAGCAGTTTGCCGACGCAGTAAAAGTGCCCATTTTGGCCAATATTACCGAGTTTGGGCAAACGCCCTTATTTAGTGGTGAAGAACTCGCCGCCGTGGGAGTAGACATGGTGCTCTACCCGCTATCGGCTTTTCGAGCAATGAATCAAGCCGCAGTCAACGTTTACCGCAGCCTACGTGATAACGGCCACCAGCGAGATGTTGTCGACAGTATGCAAACTCGCACCCAGCTATATGACTACCTTGGCTACCACGACTACGAACAAAAGCTCGACCAATTATTTAAACAAGAATAAACCGTCAACCACACTACGTGAAGGCGCTTAGCCAAGCTCAGATGCAGCGGCGGCTAAGCCTCAATATTTAGCAAGCAAAACAACAAGGCGCAACAGACGCCAAGCTTGTTAACCAAAGGAATGAAGGAGAATATCATGGTACAAAAAGCTATTGGAGGCGCAGGTCTACGAGGCCAAAGCGCCGGCGAAACCAAATTATGCACCGTAGGCCAAAGTGGCTCAGGCCTGACCTATTGTGGTTACGATATTAGTGAGCTCGCCGACCAAGCCACCTTTGAAGAAGTTGCCTACTTACTGTTTCACGGTGAACTGCCTAATCGTGAGCAACTGGCGGCTTACCACGACACGCTGCACAACTTACGTGAATTACCTGAAGCACTAAAAGCGGTGTTGGAGCTGATCCCAGCAGATGCTCACCCTATGGATGTAATGCGCACCGGTGTCTCCATGCTAGGTAACTTAGAAACCGAAGCCAGCTTTGCCGAACAGCAACATCATAGCGATCGACTACTGGCCACCTTACCCGGCATTATTTGTTACTGGTATCGCTTTAGCCACGATGGGGTACGTATTTCTACTCAAAGTTCGGCTAACTCTATTGCTGCGCATTTCTTAGAGCTGTTACACGGCAAACCGGCAAACCCACTGCATGAACAAGTGATGCAATGTTCGTTGATACTTTATGCAGAACATGAATTTAATGCCTCTACCTTTACCGGACGAGTGATAGCCTCAACCCTATCGGATATGCACTCTGCGGTATCGGGGGCAATTGGTGCCTTACGCGGCCCTTTACATGGCGGTGCTAACGAAGCCGCTATGGCGATGATTGAAAACTGGACCAGTGCCGAGCAAGCTGAAGCCGAAATCATGGCGATGCTAGCGCGCAAAGACAAAATCATGGGTTTTGGCCATGCGATTTACCGCACTAGCGACCCGCGTAATGCATTGATTAAAGCGTGGTCGAAAAAACTCAGTGAAGCCACTGGTGATACGCATTTATTTGCGGTGTCTGAGCGAGTAGAAGCGGTAATGTGGCGCGAGAAAGAGCTGTTTTGCAATGCCGATTTCTTCCATGCCAGCGCCTACCATTTTATGCATATACCCACCCCCTTATTCACGCCGATTTTTGTTTGCTCAAGAGTCAGCGGCTGGGCAGCTCATATTATGGAACAGCGGGCTAACAACCGCATTATTCGACCTAGCGCCGATTATACCGGTAGCGAACCACGTAGTTACGTGCCTGTTGAACAGCGCTCTTAACGCTGTTTCCCGGTGGAGCCCTCGCTCCACCGTGCTCTCTTTTCGCTGTGGATACGCTTATGAATACTGAATACAGAAAACCCTTAGCCAATAGCACCTTAGATTACTTTGATACTCGCGCGGCCATTGAAGCCATTCAACCCGGAGCCTACGCTGGCCTACCTTATACCTCACGGGTATTTGCTGAAAACCTCGTACGCCGTTGCCCGCCCGCGCAGCTACATGCCGCGCTTAGCCAAATTATCCAGCGCAAGCGCGACTTAGATTTCCCTTGGTATCCGGCACGGGTGGTCTGCCATGATATTCTTGGCCAAACCGCGTTAGTAGATTTAGCCGGTTTGCGTGATGCCATTGCAGATAAAGGCGGTGACCCCGCTAAAGTTAATCCGGTGGTGCCTACCCAACTGATTGTGGATCATTCCTTAGCGGTAGAACATGCCGGTTTTGAAGTCAATGCCTTTGAAAAGAACCGGGCAATTGAAGACCGTCGTAATGACGACCGTTTTCACTTTATTAACTGGTGTAAAACCGCCTTTGAGAATGTCGATGTTATCCCGCCGGGTAATGGCATCATGCATCAAATCAACCTTGAGAAGATGTCACCGGTTATTCAAGCGCGTGACGGTGTCGCCTTTCCCGACACCTTGGTCGGTACCGACAGCCATACCCCGCACGTTGACGCCTTAGGAGTGATTGCTATTGGTGTAGGTGGTTTAGAAGCCGAGAATGTGATGCTGGGCCGTGCCTCATACATGCGCTTACCCGACATTGTTGGTGTAGAGCTTACCGGTCAACGCCAACCGGGCATTACCGCTACCGACATAGTGTTAGCCATCACCGAATTTTTGCGTGAACAACGCGTTGTATCAAGTTACCTCGAGTTTTACGGTGAGGGCGCAAGCCAGCTTACCTTAGGAGACCGAGCGACCATCTCCAATATGACCCCTGAGTTTGGCGCTACTGCCGCGATGTTTTACATCGACGATAACACCATTGATTACCTTACCCTTACCGGCCGTGCTGCCGAGCAAGTGGCATTAGTTGAAAACTACGCCAAAACCACGGGCTTATGGGCCGATGACTTGGCCGCAGCTGAATATGAGCGCGTGCTCACTTTCGATCTATCCAGTGTAGGCCGCAATATCGCGGGTCCGTCTAACCCGCATCGTCGCGTCCCCACCAGCGAACTGGCAAGCCGAGGCATTGCCGCTCCAGTACCTAAACAACAAGGTTGGATGCCAGACGGTGCCTGTATTATTGCCGCTATTACCAGCTGTACCAATACCTCCAACCCACGGAATGTGATTGCTGCAGGGCTACTGGCACGTAACGCTAACCAGTTAGGGTTAAGCCGCAAACCATGGGTAAAAACCTCATTAGCACCGGGCTCTAAAGCCGTGCAACTGTATCTAGAAGACGCTCAATTACTCACCGAGTTAGAACAATTGGGTTTTGGTATTGTTGGTTTTGCCTGTACCACCTGTAACGGCATGAGCGGTGCACTTGATCCAGTGATTCAACAAGAAGTCATTGACCGCGACCTCTATGCCACCGCAGTGTTGTCGGGTAACCGTAACTTTGATGGGCGTATTCACCCCTATGCCAAACAAGCCTTCTTAGCCTCACCGCCATTGGTAGTGGCTTACGCCATTGCTGGTACTATTCGTTTTGATATTGAAAAGGATGCCTTAGGCCACGATGCCCAAGGCAAACCGATTACCTTAAAAGACATCTGGCCCAGTGATGAAGAAATTGATGCAGTGGTTAAGCAGAGCGTTAAGCCTGAGCAGTTTCGCAAAGTTTATCAGCCAATGTTTGACCTAAAAGTGGACTACGGCACCAGCGGTTCACCCCTTTACGAATGGCGCCCACAAAGTACCTATATTCGTCGCCCACCCTACTGGGAAGGCGCGCTAGCAGGCGAGCGAACCTTGCGCGGCATGCGACCTTTGGCTGTATTAGGTGACAATATCACCACCGATCACCTCTCTCCTTCTAACGCTATTATGCTCGACAGCGCTGCCGGGGCTTACCTAGATAAAATGGGTTTACCTGAAGTCGACTTTAACTCCTACGCCACCCACCGCGGCGACCACCTTACTGCGCAACGGGCCACCTTTGCTAATCCCAAACTGTTTAATGAGATGGTTAAACATGATGGTGAAGTAAAACAAGGTTCGCTGGCACGGGTCGAGCCAGAAGGCCAAGAGATGCGCATGTGGGAAGCCATTGAGATCTACATGCAACGCAAACAGCCACTGCTTATTGTTGCTGGCGCTGATTACGGCCAAGGCTCGTCGCGTGACTGGGCCGCTAAAGGGGTGCGCCTAGCCGGAGTAGAAGTGATTGTAGCCGAAGGATTTGAACGAATACACCGCACCAACTTAGTGGGTATGGGCGTATTACCGTTAGAGTTTACCAAGGGTAACAATCGCCATAGCTACCGCATTGATGGCAGCGAAACCTATGACGTAATCGGTACTCCTGCACCGGGCGAATTACTGACCTTAGTGATTACCCGCAGCAGCGGTGAACGTATCGACCTGCCGGTAGTGTGTCGTCTAGATACTGCAGAAGAAGTCTCGGTTTATCAGGCGGGAGGCGTATTACAACGCTTTGCTCAAGACTTTCTTGAAAACCAAAACCAGCATTAGGGAGGCGACATGAGCCACATTAAGCAGCTTCGCATCCCTGCCACTTATATGCGTGGAGGCACCAGTAAAGGGGTGTTTTTTAAACTGGATGACTTACCAGAAGTCGCCCAACAGCCAGGTAGCGCCCGCGATAATTTGTTGCTACGGGTCATTGGCAGCCCTGACGCTTATGCCAAGCAAATCGACGGCATGGGGGGCGCAACCTCTAGCACCAGCAAAACCGTGATCGTCTCTAAAAGCCAGCAAGCTAATCACCAAGTGGATTATCTGTTTGGCCAAGTATCGATAGACAACGCTTTTGTTGATTGGAGCGGCAACTGCGGCAACCTTACCGCGGCAGTGGGCGCTTTTGCGATTAACGCCGGATTAGTGGATGCCGAGTTCATTCCAAACAACGGCCTTGCCAGCGTGCGAATTTGGCAAGCCAATATTCAAAAAACCATTATCGCCCATGTGCCAATTAGCAATGGTGAAGTGCAAGAATGTGGTGATTTTGAATTAGATGGCGTGACCTTTCCTGCAGCCGAAGTACAGATTGAGTTTATCAACCCAGCCGACGGCGATGGCGCGTTATTTCCAACCGGTCAGTTAACTGAGCAACTCGACGTACCGGGCCTGGGTAAGCTAAATGCCACACTAATTAATGCTGGTATCCCTACCATTTTCTTAGATGCCGAACAGCTTGGCTATACAGGTACCGAACTACAAGACGACATCAATAACGATGATAAAGCCTTGGCCATGTTTGAAACCATTCGCGCTTATGGCGCAGTAAAGATGGGCCTAATTGAACATATTGATCAAGCGGCCCAGCGCCAACACACCCCCAAAGTAGCTTTTGTGGCTAAGTCACAAGACTATTTAAGCAGCAGCGGTAAAGCGGTTAAAGCCAGCGACAACGACTTATTAGTGCGCGCCCTGTCTATGGGCAAACTTCACCACGCCATGATGGGCACCGCCGCGGTAGCTATTGGAACGGCCGCCGCCATTCCCGGCACCTTAGTTAACCTTGCCGCAGGCGGTGGTGCACGAGAAGCGGTGCGCTTTGGCCACCCCTCTGGCAGCTTAAAGGTGGGAGCCCAAGCACAACAACACGATCAGCAATGGCAAGTGACCACCGTAAGCATGAGTCGCAGCGCCCGAATACTAATGGAAGGTTGGGTGCGAGTACCCAGCGACAGCTTTTAAGTCGCCGAACCCGCACACTTAAACATATTAGCCCCTTGCCAAGTCGTAGCCAGCTAGGGACCAGGAGGACATTATGAGTTATCAGCAACAAGCAGATTACGCTAAGCAGCAACCTGAACAATTTTGGTTAGAACAAGCCCAACAACTGGCTTGGTTTAAACAACCTGAACGCGCCTTAAGCCAAGACGAACATGGCAACTATCGCTGGTTTAAGGGTGGCAGTATGAACACCGCGTATTTGGCGCTAGATTACCATTGCGAACAAGGGCGCGGCGAACAAACCGCGCTAATTTACGACTCGCCAGTTAGCGGTCAACAACAGCACTTTAGCTATTCGCAATTACGTGACGAAGTGGCCACGACTGCCGGTATGCTAGTGGCTCAAGGGGTAAGTAAAGGCGACCGAGTGGTGTTGTATATGCCAATGATCCCTCAAGCCGCCATTGCCATGTTGGCCTGCGCGCGTTTAGGTGCGATTCACTCGGTCGTATTTGGCGGCTTTGCCGCACAAGAGCTGGCGGTGCGTATTGATGATGCCCAACCCAAGGTGATTCTTACCGCGAGTTGCGGCTTAGAAGGCGCCAAAGTCATTAATTACATGCCCATGGTGAGCCTAGCCTTAGAGCAAAGCCAACAAATGGATACCCCCGTATTGGTCTGGCAGCGCCCCGAGCAAGCGGTAGACTTTAATCAGCAATATTTAAACTGGCAAAGCCTGCAACAGCAAGCCAGCCCAGCCGATTGTGTACCGGTAGATGCCACCGACCCCTTATATATTTTGTATACCTCGGGCACCACTGGCAAACCCAAAGGCGTAGTACGGGACAATGGTGGCCACGCCGTTGCCATGAACTACTCGATGCAAGCGGTATACAACGTAAAACCCGGGGACGTATTTTGGGCCGCTTCAGACGTTGGCTGGGTAGTGGGACACTCTTATATTGTTTACGCCCCGTTGATTTTTGGCTGCACCACTATTTTGTACGAAGGAAAACCGGTACGCACTCCCGATGCTGGCGCCTTTTGGCGAGTGGCTAGCGAACATAAAGTAAAAGTATTGTTTGCTGCGCCCACCGCGTTTAGAGCCATCAAAAAAGAAGACCCAGAAGGCCTGTTGGTAAAAGACTACGACTTAAGCCAATTACGCGATATTTTCATGGCAGGTGAACGCCTAGACCCACCTACGCTCGAGTGGACGGTAAATAAAACCGACAAACCGGTTACCGATCACTGGTGGCAAACCGAGACTGGCTGGGCGATTGCCGGCAACCCACTGGGCCTAGAACGAATGCCAGTTAAAGCCGGTAGCGCCACCAAAGCCCTACCCGGTTTTCAAGTCAGCATATTGGACGAAATGGGCGAAGTATGCGGCCCTATGGCGCAAGGGTTTATTGCTATAAAACTGCCTTTACCCCCAGGCTGTTTACCCACCGTTTGGGCCGACCAAGCGCGCTTTGAATCAGCCTATTTGAAACAGTTCCCCGGTTATTATGTATCTGGAGATGGCGGCTACATCGACCAAGATGACTACCTGTTTGTAATGGGGCGCATTGATGATGTGATCAATGTAGCGGGCCACCGTTTATCTACTGGCGAAATGGAAGAAATTGTTGGCGCCCACCCCGCTGTCGCCGAATGTGCGGTGATCGCCAGCCACGACGACCTAAAAGGCCAAGTGCCCTTTGGCTTAGTAGTACTGAAAGATGGCGTGACCCAAAGCGACCAAGACATCTCGAAAGAGCTGATCTTAAAAGTACGTAATGAAATAGGCCCCATTGCCTGCTTTACCCAAGCGATTATTGTGCAACGCTTACCCAAAACCCGCTCAGGAAAAATCCTCCGCCGTACCTTACGTCAACTGGCCGACGGCGAAGAATACGCCATCCCATCCACCATCGATGATCCCGCCAGCTTAGGGGAAATTGAAGAACTGATGCGCCAAGGCAGAACCATGATTTAGTACTTGTCACTTGGATAAAGACCTACTCACAGCTACCAGCAGGTGGCTGTGGCTTACATTGCGTTTTAAATCAATAAGCTCTACTATCTTTTCACTTAATTACACGGGATGTATCAGTGAAACGAATTATCTTTATGTTTATCGGCGCATGCATCGGCGTCGCCTTGAGCATCGCCCTAGCCTATGTAATTGGACAATTCTGGGGCCCTATTGCGCAAGGAGAAGATGAGGCTGCAAGGCACTTCAAGATATTTATTTTTGTGACTAGCCTACTGTTGGTGAGCGGCGGGTGGCTTGGATTTAGACTAGCAAAACCCAAACAAAACAACGCGTATTAACCCGCTAACGCCTGCATAAAGGCCTCAATATAAAAGCGGCAATCAGCGAGCGTTCAAACAATGGCCTGCATGAGCGGAGCCTTCACTTTATGATAAAAAGCGCGCTGGATGACGCGCAACACAGGATAAAAGTGATGCGGGGCGGGCTTTCTTATGCTTACTGTTCTTTGCCCATCTAAGCTTAGTAAATCGCCGGCGGCGAAACTTTTAATAAATACACGGAAGCGCTTAACTCATAGTTAAAAACTGATTTAGAAACAAAACCGAGGTAAGAAGACCGAACAGACATAGCGCTCCAGCAAAAAATTTAGTTCGGCGATAAGCCTTTTCGCCCCGTTTGACTCTATTCCATTCAGCCTTTAACAAAGGCTTTGAGCTATCAACTAAAAAATTGGCCAGAACTTTAACTTGGACGTAATCTTGCTTATTAAAAGCAGTTTGTAATTCATCCAACCTTTCTAGAAAAACAGTGTTTATGTGATTAGTTGCTATGTCAGGATCTTGAGCATTTATTCTAGTCAATAGTCCAGCACAAGCGCTGACATAGTTTTTATGTGATGCCTCAATGTCGGAAGCACTATGCGTCTTAGTTATCGACTGGTAGTAGGCTATGAAAAAAACACTAGAAACTAGAGTTGCTAGTTCACACCTAAAGGCATCAATCCACGCTTGTCTAAACTCAGATACTTTTTGTTCTTTACTATTAATTAAGTTGAAGTATGAAAAAGTCCCAGCTAAAAAAGCAGCGAAGATAGTACCAAACACCAAAATATATTTTTCCAACCTCCCCCCCTAAAAAGCAGCCCTAAAGCTGCTTTCCAAACTCATCAATCACTGCAAATAACTACTTATCTGCACGACTCATAAATTTCTTCTCAGTGGTACTTACCTTAATCTTCTCACCACTGGCAATATACTCCGGCACTTGCACCGACAAACCGGTGCTTAAAATAGCGGGTTTCGTACGGGCACTAGCTGAAGCACCTTTAATTGATGGGTCGGTTTCTACAATCACCAATTCAACGCTAGCAGGAAGCTCTACAGCTACCGGTGCACCGTCTACTGTTACCACTTGAATACCAGCGGTATCTTCAGTAATAAATTGCACTTCGTCGGCAATGGTGTCTTTGTTTAGGTTGAACGGAGTGTAGTCTTCGTTATCCATAAACACGTATTCGTCACCGTCGATGTAAGAGAACATCACTTGATGGCGACTAACGTCGGCCAAGTTGATCATTTCATCGGCTTTAAAGCTCTCGTCGGCTTTGGCTCCGGTAGCTACATCGTACAAACGCATACGGTATAAACTGGCGCCAGCACGGCCACTAGGGGTAAGTTTGGCGATGTCTTTAACAAAGTAAACTTTGTCGTTATGTTCAATGGCGGCGTTCTTTTTTATTTCACTAGCCTTTGGCATGGCGTGAGCTCCTAATATAAATCGTGATGTGAAAATATCATGTACAGATTTTTAGGCAACCGTTAGCGCATTTTGGCTCAGCTTATTAATAAGCGTTCTGTTATTAATCTCGCAAAAAACAAAGAAAATACCGCTAGTTAAGCGACAAGTAAAAGTTTCACTTGCTTAGCCTTGCCGCTTTCTGTAAAAAGCTCAGTAATTACTCAAGGATGAATATTACTCACAGGAAGTCGGTCTTTTTCTAGGAGTTATTATGTTATCCCTGCGTATTGTTGCTGTTGCGCTTTTTTCCTGTTTTTTGTTGGCCTGTAATGTTGAAGATGAACAACCACGTAGCCAAATTGCAGTGACTTTTTATCCTCCCGCGTCTTCTTTCCCTAGCTCAGCTGGCGATAGTGTCACCATCACTCAAAAACGTTATTTTCGTGCCGACGGCGGATCCCCTGCGCAAAGCATTACCATTAACCAACGTCGCGATGGTGCACAACCATCAATCAACGGCGAGGAAGCCAGCCAAAATGCGACCTTTATAGTTGATTTCACTGCGAGTACCACCTTAGATATTTACTCTGAGGGCGGTGAATTCCTTTATAACGTAGACATCTTCTCCGATATGACCCAAAGGCACCTTTGCTTGCCAAGTGTTTATTTAAGCCAGTTTGAGTTAGTGGTGGAATCACCGGTTAAAATTGCCGACAGCAAGCAAGAAGCCCATCAGTTCATTTTGGCTTGCCGTGAATTAAACGCAGTCATAGAAGTGCAAGCAGAATAGAGTCATTATTCATCCCCAGCTAAAGCTGGGTTTAATTTTATTAAAGGACAATCAAGCACAGGACGTGGACACAGAAAAATCTTGAGGAAAAACATGAGCTGTAAAACCATCGTCATTCTGCTTTTGGCACTTAATTTAACCGCTTGCGGGGATGCGTCTGAATCAGATGACTTGAACCAACTATTTTTGACCTTTTACCCCCCGCAAAGCGCTTTCCCTAGCGATGTAGCAGATGACGAGGTTGTTTCTTATAAGCGCCTATTAGTCGCCAACGGGATTGAACGTGTAAACATTACGCTTAATCAACGCCGTGATGGTGAAGCCCCCACCAGCAGTGAGGGAAAACCATCGGATCAGTATGCGGTATTCAAGGTCACTTACGGCAACAGCAATACCTTTGATATTTATGATGAAAATCAAGTGTTTTTATATACCCATACCGTGTTCGCTGAAGACCAAGGCAAACATTTCTGTATTTCAATTGATCAACAAGATGAGCAACTGATTGAATCGGAGTTACCGCTAAGCTTCCCAGAAGATAATGCTGAAACCCACCAATTTATTCAGCACTGCCGAGAGCTAAATAACCCAACGGCTAGCTAATAACCGTAAGCGCCCAGAAGCTAAGCACTGCGGCGCTTTAAGTCCTCATATAATAAAATTAAGATAAACGTGTTGTACATGCCACTAGCCTAATAAGCCGTCATCAACCTCATCACTCCTATTGAACACTCATTTCTCTCTCACCACTCCCAAAATTTCAAGTGTTCATAAATAAACCAAAAAATAGCTTTTATCACTAGTAAATGATATTAACTCGAAACATACGGCGCAAAAATATAACTTATGCAGTATAATTCGCGACCATCAAAATCTCTGATAACACTCTCAACAGGAACCTTGATGGACACAGCACAACCGCTTTACAAGAATATTGGTGTACAAGTCGTCATCGCGATGATTATTGGCACTATCGTTGGCGTACTCATGGGCGAACAAGCCGCCGTATTTGCCCCCTTAGGCACCATTTTCATCCATCTTATTAAAATGTTGGTGATCCCATTAATTGGTGTATCTATTATCGCGGGTGCCGCCAATTTGGGGAATAGCCCAGCCGCTGGGAAAATTGGCATTAGCACCTTCGCCTTTTTCCTTGCCACCTCGGCGGTAGCTGTGGCCTTAGCCCTAGTCATGGGCAATATTTTTCAACCTGGAACAGGTCTTGACCTTAGCCAAGCTAGCGGCATGTTTTCTAGCGAGTATGCTGATAAAGGCGGGGTTCCCGGTGTCATGGAAACCGTTATCGGCATGATTCCGGTGAACATTTTCGCCTCGCTTATGGACGCCAACATTTTGCAAATTATGGTGTTCTGCTTGTTCTTCGGTGTCGCATTGTCTAAGCAACCCAGTGATAAAACCGCGCCGCTAATGAGCAGCCTAGACACCATTATTAAAGCCTTTATCTGGATGATTAACATCGTAATGATCATTGCGCCTATTGGGGTATTTGGCTTAATGGCTGAATCGGTAGGCACCTTTGGTTTTGCTATGTTGGGCTTGGTGGCGAAGCTCTTTGCAGTATACGTAGCAGCCATTCTAATTTATGGATTTGTGTTTTATCCACTGACCATTAAGTTGTTCTCTAATATCTCGGTTCGCGACTTTATGAGTGCGATGAAAAAACCACAAGCCGTGGCCTTATCAACCGCTTCATCGATGGCTACCCTGCCAGTCACCATGGAAGTTGTAGAAGAAGAACTCAATGTATCAAAAGCGACCGCTTCGTTTGTGCTGCCCTTAGGTGCCACCATAAATATGAGCGGTAACGCCATCTATTATGGATTAGTGGCAGTATTTTTTGCTCAGATGTTCCAAGTGGATTTAGGCTTAGCCGCTTATGCAGCAATTATCTTTACCGCAACCTTGGGTGCCATTGGCCAAGCCGGTGTGCCGGGGCCGTCGTTCTTGGTCGTCGCGGTGCTATTAGCAGCAGGCATTCCTATTGAAGGCCTACCACTATTGTTTGCCTTAGATCGTATCTTTGACATGATCCGCACCTCACTTAACATCACGGGTGACGCAGCTTGCGCGGTCATTGTTGATCGCTTTAACGAGAAACACCTTTAAGCACGAAACGACTCGGGGCGCAGATGGTGGCGCTCCAGTAGTTTATAAAATTCGGTGCGGTTACGCATCGCTAAGCGCGCAGCCTGACTTACATTACCCTGAGTTAAGCGCAATAAGCGCGCTAAATAACCTCGCTCAAACTCATCTCTAGCTTGAGAGAAACTGACCAATTCAGCTTTTTCTCGCAAAGCTTGCTGCACTAATTGTACTGGAATTAATGGCCCTGTAGATAAGGCATTGGTTTGCTCTACCACATTCATTAATTGCCTAACATTACCCGGCCAACGGGCAGCCACTAAACTGGCCATGGCCTCAGGGGAGTAGGTTTTAAGTGGCGAGGCTTGGCGATCAGCGATTTGCTGACTGAAATGATGTACCAACAAGGGTATATCTTCTTGGCGTTTTGCCAAAGGCGGCAGAACTAGTTCGACCACATTAAGTCGGTAATAAAGATCTTCTCTAAACTGTTGCTGCTGCACCGCTTGATACAGATCTTGATGGGTAGCGGACACAATCCGAACATCTACCGCAATGTTCTTAGTAGAACCCACTGGGCGAACTTCACGCTCTTGCAGGGCTCGCAACAACTTAACCTGCACACTCAAAGGCGTATCGGCAATTTCGTCCAAAAACAAAGTACCACCATGAGCCGCTTGAAATAAGCCATTATGAGCATGAGCAGCCCCGCTAAACGCCCCTTTCACATGACCAAACAACTCTGATTCAAACAAACCTTCTGGAATAGCGGCACAATTTACCGCCACAAAAGGCTTATTGTTACGCGAACTGGCCTGATGAATCGCCTGGGCCAGCAACTCTTTACCGGAACCACTTTCACCCTGAATCATAATGTTTACATCGCTGGGCGCTACTTGCTGGATCTGCTTAATTAGCACGTCCATGATGGGGCTGCGACTAATAATATCGCGGCGCCATGCAGCTTGCTCACTTGGCTGAACTTTTTCACCCGCAGGCGTTTGTAAACGCAAAGCTTCAGCTACTTTAGCCAGTAACTCTTGGCTATCAAAGGGTTTAGTTAGATAACCAAACACCCCTTGCTGAGTGGCCGCGATGGCATCGGGGATATTGCCATGGGCGGTAAGTAACATTACCGGTAGGCTTGGATATAATTGTTTAATGGCATTGAACAACGCTAGGCCGTCCATGCCATCCATGCGCACATCACTGATCACCAACTGCGCAGGATAGCTTTCTAGCTCAGCCAGAGCTTGTTTAGCGCTGGCTACCGCCTGTACATGATAACCCGCAGATTGAAGGCGTAAGCTAATTAGCCTCAATAAACTGGGGTCGTCATCTACCACCAGTACATTGCCATTAGTGTGTTTAATTTCGTTCATTTAGCTGTTGCTCAATTCGGGTTAATTCATCCAGCTGCATTTTTAGAGCGGCGATTTGTTGCTGCAATAACAGTTGCTGTTGTTGTTGGGCGGTTCCTAGGTTTTCATATTTATGTTGCCACCTAAGCGCATCGGCCAATTGATCGTTTAGAGCAATGATCATGCCTTTTTGTGTAACCGTCTGCTGACTGCTTAAGGCTCGATTAAATGCAGCATGGGCACGGTGTGGATTTTTCACCGGTGATTTCTTATAAGCATAGAGCAGGCCGAGCTTTATCGAGTTATCCCCTAAGTCAGGATCAAGTAATAAGGTTTCTAATTCATTGAATACCTGGTCATCACTCAGTTCGGCTATCTGCAAATAGTAAGCCGCTGGGCTAAATTTACCCACCATCATTGATGAAGTGTCGCCAACAGCAGCCACTTCAGCTTTATTGGTCGGCATTAGCTGACAAGCACTTAAGCTCAGCGCGCTTAGGCACAGCAGTAATTTAGCTAAGCTACTTTTCATCCGGTTCGCTTCCTTGTAATCCTTCGACCAAAAATCGACTCCCCTTGCTGAGTCGTTGGTAGCGGAGATGAGCATGCTGCCTCTCCACTAATTCTTTAGCAATGGTTAGGCCTAAACCGCTGCCTTTTAAACGCGGGTCTTTAGCCGCTTTTCCTTGCACAAAAGGCTGGAATATACGTTGTTGTAACGCTTCGTCAATGCCCGTGCCTTGATCATCAATATACAGCGTAACCCCTGAACCTTGCGCGCTTGAACCGAGAGTGATTTCACCTTGTTCAGGTGAGAATTTAATCGCGTTTGATAGTAAGTTATCAATGATAACTCTGAGCTGCTCTTGATTCGCGACCACCACACTTTCTTGCAGGGCTAACTGAGTGCTTAGCTGACGACTATTAAGGCTTAAACGATGGCTACTAATGACTTGTTCGATAAGGCCTTTAAGCGATACAGGCTGCTGGTTAACCTGTCCTGGAGTATCCAGCAATAAATTAAAGTCTAACAAGGCTTCAATCAGTTGTTGCAGGCGTAAACTGCTATCACGCAGAATTTCGGTAATTTCTTGCTGCTGCGGGTTGAGAGGGCCTGCGCTATTATCATAGAGCAGTTCGTTTCCTTCCCTAATCGCCGCCAAAGGCGTTTTCAGCTCGTGGGAAATGTGGCGAATAAAACTGGTTTTTTGCTGCTCAAGGTTAAGTAAGCGCAAGCGCATATCGTCTAAAGCATCAGCGATAACCATTACTTCTGTGGCACCACTAACCTTAATCGCTTGATTAAACTCACCGGATTTAAGCCGCGCTATTTGTGGTCGTAATTGTTGTAGCGGCCGAGTAATCACCAACACCAATAACACGGCGGCGGTCGCAGCAAAAGGAAGACTCAGCATACTGAGAATTAGCCGCTGCTGCGCTAACTGAGACGCTTGCTCCAATTGCTCGGCTAATTCCTCCACTAAGCTTTGGCTGCGCTGATCGTATTGGTGTCCTAACTGCGCCAAATCGCGAAATTGTTGGTTTAGCTGTTCATTCTGATTTTCTTCTGGCTCTGCCATCATCAGACTTAGCGCCTGTAACTGCTGATGTAACTGCGCAATGATATTTAATAACTCGGCGTCATCTCGCTGCTGTTCAAAATCAGCCAGGTCATTGGATAAACGTAACCATTGCCTTTGGTATAACGCTAATAAGCTTTCGTCTGCCAACACGCGAAATTGGCGAGCGCTGCGCTCTAGATCTAGCAAAGACTCATCGAGCCGTTTACTACTCGATACCAGATCAGCGGCTAAAAACGCAGTGTGCTGACCTTGCTTAGACACTTGTTGCAAATAATATGAGGCCAATAACAAGCTCAATAACAAGGGCAAACCTAGCGTAGCTAAAGCCCAAAAGCTGAGGCGCCGTATGGAAGCAAGCGCGCGAAAATTAATCAAACAACTGTCCCTAACAAATCTAGAACCATTAAACGAGCCGCCTATAATGCCAGACGTGAGCAAAAATCATACTGTCGCTATTTAACGACAGCGAAAAGACGCACACAATCTCTAGCTAAGTCATTGATTTTAAGTAGAGCTGTAAAGAAAACTTGCTAAATACTCCTCTGTTAATAGTCTGCCAGTACTTAGCTGTCGCCGTTGCCCAACACCTATAGCCAACTACCTAAGTTAAGCACCTGATTTTATTGATCTAAATATTTGGCTCAATTTGTGCTGAACCACCATTAACACTGAAGAAGAGTTCGGTGTTGTTTCGCCCCTCGCCCCTTAACTAGATGGAATTAATATGGAACAGTTTGAACAGCGTTGTATACGAGTTGGAGATTGGATTTTTGAAATTAAAATGGTGAGAGCGATTAGGGTCAGCGAGTATGGCCAACCCTATGATGCCTGTGCCAATATTAGTTTTAACGGGAACCACGCTTACATCGATAGTCAACTGACTCGCGTTGACAATAGCTTTAGCGGCAAAGACTTCGCCAGTTTTGTAGAGTTTTGCCAAGAAATGGGCATCACAGACGCCAGTTACGATCGCTACTCACAAGGCAAACGCCGCTCTCGAAATATCACCATTGGCGATGACCAACGCCAGTCACCCAAGGTAGTCAACTTTCCAAGCAGGGCTTAAATACAATACTAAGCCCCACAGGATAGTCATTCATGGTTGAAAAACGTTCAATTTTATTCGATAAGCGCTAGCTTTTGAGGTGGCTGAAATGGTAATCTCAAAGGTCGCTTAAGACGATGTCTTAACGAAAAAGCAAACACAAATATCATAAAATAAAGGATGTAAACAGGCCATGAAAGTAGGTTTGGTTGGTTGGCGCGGCATGGTGGGTTCCGTGTTGATGCAGCGTATGCGCGAAGAGAACGATTTTGCCCACATAGCCCCAGTTTTTTTTAGTACTTCTCAAGTCGGCATTGCTGGCCCAGATGTGGGCACCGGCGAGACCACCTTGCAAGATGCCTTCGACATCGACAGCCTTAAAGCCATGGACACCATCATCACCTGCCAAGGTGGCGATTACACCAAAGATGTTTACCCTAAGCTACGCGAGAGCGGCTGGGATGGTTACTGGATCGACGCAGCCTCTGCATTACGTATGGAAGATGACGCGGTTATCGTGTTAGACCCCGTTAATCGTGATGTTATTGACCAAGCTTTAACCAAGGGTGTTAAAACTTACGTTGGCGGCAACTGTACTGTTTCATTGTTACTCATGGCAATTGGCGGTCTATTCGAAAAAGACTTAATCGAATGGGTTAGCCCGATGACCTATCAAGCGGCTTCAGGCGCGGGTGCGCGCAACATGCGAGAATTGATTAGCCAGATGGGTACAATTCGCGATGATGTAGCCAGCGAGCTAGCGGATCCTGCTTCGGCCATTCTCGATATTGATCGCAAGGTAGCGGACAAAATGCGCAGCGCAGATTTCCCGACCGATCAATTTGGCGTACCACTAGCGGGCAGCTTAATCCCTTGGATTGATGTTCCCCTAGCCAGCGGCCAAAGCAAAGAAGAGTGGAAAGCTCAGGTCGAAGCCAACAAAATTTTAGGCACCAGTGATAACCAAACCCCGATTGATGGGATTTGTGTCCGCATTGGCGCCATGCGTTGTCACAGCCAAGCACTGACGATTAAGCTGAAAAAAGACCTTCCGGTTTCTGAAATCGAAGACATCTTAGCGGCGCATAATGATTGGGTAAAAGTGATTCCCAATGATCGTGAGTTATCAGCGCAAGAGTTAACTCCAACCAAGGTAACCGGCACCTTAAGTGTTCCCGTCGGTCGTATTCGAAAATTGACTATGGGCCCTGAATACATATCAGCCTTCACCGTAGGTGACCAACTGTTATGGGGTGCTGCAGAGCCATTGCGTCGTATGTTACGCATACTGCTAGCTAAATAAGCGAAATTCATCCCGTTTAATTAGCGAACGAATATTTTATAAACAAGCCTAGCAGTAACATTGCTGGGCTTTTTTGTGCTCATTAGATTAAGCCCTTCGAAACTCCAGTTGGATGACCACTTTTTCGATCATCAACTAAATTTAAGCGCAAAATATTTTCATAGCCCCAGAAAATTTACTAAGCTGTTGATAAGAAGAATAACCTTTGCTCACCCAATATTGATACTGTAGGAACCCCTATGAAAAAAATGCTGTTAGTGGCTTGTTCAGTGGCCTGGTTAAGTGCCTGTTCTAGTTCAGCCCCAGAACAAAACCAAGGTGTGATGATCACCGACAAGTCAGACGATGTAGTCAGCTGCGATATTATCGGCGTGTTTAACGTAGATCCACAAAGTTTAGATACCGATCAAGGTAAGCAAGAAATGACCAGTAGGGTGATGACGCTTAAAGGAAACGCTGTACAACTGATACCACTCACCACCGCTTCTCCTGAATTAGTGTCGGTGCATGTGTACGAGTGCCCCAAAGCGTCTTAACCGGCCTTAAGCCGTTGAGATAATTGAGCTATACCAACAACTACAGGTTTCATTTACGATGCTGTTTAAGCATAATGCTTGTTCCACAATGTCTGAGCTACAGACAGCAAGGCAGCAGTGAACAATGACGTATCGATGGAGCTCTTATGAGCGATAAAATTTTAAAACAAGCGACACTTAATCTAAAAAAAGCGGTTCCACTGATGATGAAACATCAGATCCCTGCTACGCCCAATAATTACGCATTGTGGTACTTGTATGTTGAAGACCAAAACCCCCAGCTAACGGCGGCCATCGACGAAATCATCAGCGAATATGACACCGTTCCGACCACCAGTAGCGAAGTGTTGTATCAAAACCATATTGCTAGCCAAGATGAGCTGGATATGAAAAGTATGCGGCTTAGTTTAGAAGCCATGGCGACAGAATTGTCTCAAACCATGAGTGACACAGGCTCAGATACCAGTGCTTTTCAATCGAGCATCGACAAAAACTTTGCCAAACTCAATCGCATTGAAGAAGACAGCATTCCTCTGGAGCAAGTACTAGGGCTGGTAAAAAATCTGGTAGAAGATGCTTCTAGCATTCGTAAAAGCACCGACTTCTTTAATTCGCAACTAAGCAAAGCTCAGTTAGAAATAGCTAAGCTTAAGAACCAACTTAAAGAAACTGAAAAAGATGCGCTATACGATGCTCTCACTGGTGCGCTAAATCGTCGCGCGTTTGACGCAGACTTAAAAGATATCCTCGATTCTCAGCCTGAAGGCTTGTGTATAATTTTAGCCGATATCGATCACTTTAAAGCATTTAACGACAATTACGGACACATGCTCGGTGACCAAGTACTTAAAGTGGTCGCAAAACGCATGAATGAGGCCTGCCGAGATGGCGCCAAAGTCTATCGTGTTGGAGGCGAAGAGTTTGCCATAATATGCTCTAAATCTAACCTTCGCTCCGCTCGCCACTTGGCCGAATCGGTTCGCCGCGCCATTGAAAAACTAAGCCTTAAAGATCGTCGTTCAAATCAACGCATCGACAATATTACCAGTTCTTTCGGTGTGGCCGAATTCAACCCGGTAAGTCGCTCAAGAGCCATTTTTGATGCCGCTGACTCACAACTGTACGAGGCTAAACGCCTAGGGCGTAACCGAGTAATGCCAATTATAAGTTAAGCCTTGCTGGCATTGTTGTATTGCAATAGTGCCAGCAGGTATTCTCTTAGATTTGTGAATCAGCTCATAGCAAAGCACTGATAGCCCTTTCACCCGCTACAAATATTTAACATTTCTTAAGCCACCTCACAGCAAATCCACAAGTAGTTGCTACATTGATAAATATAGAAGCCAAATGTAGTTAGTTCATGAAAAAGCGTATCGCCATTATATTACCGACTCTATTGCACTCCATCGATCGACTGGTAATTCGAGGAGTACAAACGAGCTTAGATCCAAAACGCTATAGTTGTTTATTCATGCCTATTGGCTATTTGCCAGTTGCAGAGCAGTTTACCGCAAAAGATTTATGGCTAATTAAACAAATCCCTAGCTTAGATATTGATGGTGTGGTTCTTTACGGCGGAGGCGTTGGTTATAAAACCTCACCGCAAGTCATGGAACAATTAATTGAAGCCATCGGCGATTTACCGATAATCAATGTAGGTTCGATATTGCCGGGCATCCCCTCTGTATTGGTGGACAATTTCAACGGCATGTACCAACTGGCTAAACACGTTCTTCGGCAAGGCTGTAAGGACATTCTTTATATCGATGGCCCTAAAGAAAACTACGATTCTCGTCAACGCTATAAAGCCTTGTCTAAAGCCTTGAACGAGCATGACCTATTTTTACCCGAGCAACAGCACTTGATGGGTGACATGACCACTGCTTGTGCGGCAAATTTGTGCAAGCAATGGTTAAACCAGCACAAACGCATTCCTGATGCCATCATGTGTGTGAATGATCTCAGCGCAAAGGGGGTGATAGAAGAATTAGAACGACAACAAATAAGCATTCCCGATCAAGTTAAGGTAACGGGTTTCGACGATTTTGAATATGCCGATGCCATTAAACCTAGCCTTACCACTGCAATGTATCCGGCCCAACGCACCGGAACATTAGCCGCTCAGCTTATCGACGAACTCTTAAACGGTGGCCAGCTAGAAAGCCAATACCAACTAGAAACTATGGCAATAATGCGCGCCAGTACCGGCGACCCCGTTCACGAAACCTCACCACGTAGTCACGACGAACTACAACGACAATTAATTCAACAGCGCGATAGCAACGCGCAACGCCTTGCCGTAACCAGTTTATTACACCAAAGAGCCACTTTAGAACAAGTGCTATTGAATGCTCAGGGTACCCTTGCCGAATTAGGCATCCCAGAGTTATACATTTATCAGCAAAGTTTTGATGATTATGGCCGCGCTAAGATCTGCTTAAGTCATAATTTACACTCAAACGTATTGCCTATCGGCGAATCACAGCGCAGTTTGCCAACAGCCTTTGAAAAAGAAGTTAGTGATGACTTGCACCGTGGCTTGTGGGTGCTAACAGAGCTGAAAAATGACCGTCATCACTTTGGTTATTTAGTGGCTTTGGTAGAAGGAGTACATGCTGAATTTATCGAATTTATTTCTCCACAAATAGCCGACATCATTGACCACCAGCGCCTATTAGAAGAAACCAAACAATACCAAACTCAAGTGGAGCTAAGCGAAAAAATGGCCGCGCTGGGTGGCTTAGTGAGCGGTGTTGCTCACGAGATAAACACGCCCTTAGGGAATACTTTATTGGCAGCGAGTCATTTGAAAGAACAAATTAACCAGCTGGCTCAACAAGCGAGTAATCAGCAATTAACTAAAGCTAATTTTGAACACTTTGTCGAACAAGCGTCGAACACCAGTGACATTATCAGCAATAGTGCGCGACGCGCCGCCGAACTGATCACTAACTTTAAGCAAGTGGCTGTTGATCAAAGCTATGAAGAACAACGCATAATTAATTTGGCTGACTACATAGTTAAAGTTTTAGACAGCTTGCAACATCAGTTAACCGGTACCCAAGTCAACTTAGCCACAGATTTAGATCCTGATATCATGGTAACGACTTTCCCGGGTGCCATTGCTCAGGTGATTACCAACTTGTTTGCTAACGCGTTAATGCATGGTTTTGAGGGCGGGAAGCGCGCAGGAACCATCAGCATCGACCTGCAAACTCGACGCGGCTATCACTCACTCACCGTGACAGACAATGGCAAAGGGGCCACCCAAGAGACCTTAAATCATATTTTTGAGCCTTTTTATACCACTGCCCGAGTCAACGGAGGCTGTGGATTAGGCATGCATATTGTTTACAACATCATTACTCAGAAGCTTAACTGGCAGCAAAGTGTGGTGACCCAACCCGAACAAGGCTTTTGTTTCGAGATTAAAATTCCGCTAAATGCGGGGCATAGCTAAGCCTGTCAGCGTTAAGCAATAGATAGCAACAAGGCCTTAGCGGCGGTAGGTGCCTGTTCGCCGTTACCCAGCGTTGATTTATGATGGCCTCAGTAAATAAACCGTCGCCGTTGCTGCTCATGCTCTTCTCCAATCATTGAAATCTATAAGCCCTGCTAAGTCTGCACTAATGATAGGTCTAACAAATGAATATTTAGTGAACATTTACTGGGCTTTATTGCGCATAACAACGTCTACAGGCAAAGCTTATTTTGTTAGAATAAACCCACTATCAATAGCAACGCCAAAGACCTCTGTTTTCAATAGGGTCTGCTTGCTTGTTTCACTTCAATAAGTTGTTTAATCATGCTTAAAGTTATCGCTCTTATCGCCTTACTAATGATGGGTACTGTTGTGGGTTTAGTTATGTTTCCACCGCCGAGTAGTCAATTTCAAGACAGCGCCTTAGCCAGTGATACGCTGACCCCCAAATTACAAGCGCAACTGAATGGAATTCCCAACGCAGCAAGCCTAATTTGGCAAACTAAGCAACAAAGCTGGCTGATCGGAACCTTAGCGCCACAAACCGTGTTGGTGACAGGTTCGGCGCAATTAGCCTACCTCAACTCAGCCATGACTGAGTCACAATTAATGCCCTTACCCGCCAGCGGAGATATTGCCGATCTAGCGCTAGTAGACCAACACTTAGTGGGGATCTCTAGCGATGGGCGCTTACTGTATTTTGCACAAGACGGCATGCACTGGAAGTTTGTGGATAAACGAAAATGGCTACGTGGTGGCTTACATCACAAAACCGCTGGTTTAGTTTGGAACCCCAATACTGAACAATTCTACACCTGTGAACGAGAAGGCTTAAAACGCTGTTATCGTGGTGACAGAGATGGCCAGCAATTGGCTGAATTTGATTTACATACCACTGAGGCCTTAAATCAAACCCTCCAACAATACCAAGTAGGCAGTATGGCCTGGCATCATGGTAGCTGGTACCTGTTAAGCCCGCGCTACAGCAGCTTGTTGAAAGTGGACCCGATTAGCGGAAAGGTACTAGCAATAACAGCCCTCGCTCAACCCGATACCGCTCAAGCCATCGCCAGTGATGGCGAACAACTATGGTTGTTAACGGTAATGCGTCAGCAGCCTGAAACGGTTAAGCTGTCAATTATTCCACTTAAGTCATAACAAGAGGGCATAGCATGTTAAAGGTCGGTATCATTGGTTTTGGCTTATCAGGTCGAGTATTTCATGCACCATTAATTGAAGCCTGCAGCAAGCTACAGCTATTGGCGATAGCCAGCTCTAGAGAGCAAGAAATTGCTCAGCTCTATCCGAATGTGGCGTGCTTGAATAGCGAGCAACTTATCGCTCACCCTGAAATCGATATAGTGGTAATCGCTAGCCCGAATGCGATGCATGCACAGTTAGCTGAGCAAGCCATGTTAAGTGGTAAACATGTCATTGTAGAAAAACCTCTGGCGATAAATAGTGAGCAATGTTTACACTTACAGCAGTTGTCAGAGCAAACCGGCCGTTGTTTAAGTGTGTTTCACAATCGCCGCTGGGATAGCGACTTCCTGACCATTCAGCAACTCATTCAGCAGCAAAGCTTAGGCAATATTCACAGCTATAGTGCGCATTTTCATCGCTACCGACCAGCAGTAAAGCAACGCTGGAAAGAACTCGACCCACACGGTGGCGGTGTACTTTATGATCTTGGCGCCCACCTGATCGACCAAGCTTTAAGCTTGTTTGGGAAGCCACAAAAAATTTGGGCACATATAGCCACCCAACGCCAAGGCGCGGTTACCCCAGATTGTTTTGACCTGCATTTAATCTATCCAGACATGAAGGCACAGCTCAGCTGTAACTCATTGGTGGTAGAACCTGGACCACGCTTTCAGTTGCATGGCCAACATGGCTCTTATGCCAAATGGGGCATGGACCCACAAGAACAACAACTCGCTGCAGGTTTGTCTCCCAGCGCCAGTCAATTTGGCCACGATAGCAACCGCAGTGAAATTCACATAGCGAACCAAGCGGTGGTGCATAAGCCCCTAATGAAAGGTAATTACTCAGCCTTTTATGATAACTTTATTGCCGCTATTGAAGGCTCTGAGCCGTTAATTGTAACCGCACAACAAGCCAGTGAAGTGATTGGTTTGATCGAATTAGCCATGCTTAGCCACCAGCAACAAATGATTTGTTCGGTCGAGTAATCGGCCGCGTGTTTATTATCCTTAACGCCTTCGCTCTCTAAGCAGAGAGTGGGTAAGTAGAGTCGCTTAGTGATTACCCTCATCGCTTGTTTGCTTATATTTGTTGGTTCTTTTGTTCAATACACTATTGGCTTTGGCTTGGCTGTGATTGCTGCTCCTTTACTATTTCAATTGTCGCCAATATACGTACCGGGACCGATGGTAATCGTGGCATTAGTTGTGTCTAGCTTAAGTGCCGTTGAGCATCGAAAAAGTATTTCTTTTGATGGACTAAAAGCCGCTATCTTAGGACGGATCCCAGGCTCAATTGCCGGAGGTGCTTTACTGTACTGGGCAGATTTAGCCAGCCTATCTTTTTGGCTAGGGCTGTCAGTATTACTCGCCGTTGCAATAAGCCTATTTCCGATCCGCATAGCTCCCACGCCTAAGCGCATGGCGATTGCAGGTTTCTTGTCTGGCTTTATGGGTACCAGCAGTTCGATTGGTGGCCCACCCTTAGCTCTATTGTTACAACATCAGCAGGCTGCGTACTTACGCGCAAATTTATCCGCGTTTTTTATTGTTAGCTGCTTGTTATCTTTATTAGTACAAATCCCCATCGGCTTTATGTCTATGGCCCACCTGCAAGCTAGCTTGCCATTGATTCCTGCTGCATTAACGGGAGCATGGTTTGGCAGGCGTTTCGGGAAAAAGCTACCTCAAAAGTGGCTGCGCAGCTTTTCCTTAACGCTGTGTGCTATCTCTGGTAGTAGCGCTTTACTCAGCTATTTTTTAATGACTTAACTCAGCAATGTTAAGCCGCGATCGTAAATAACCCGCTCCCCATTCTTATTTGTATGACATAATTAATAGCAATGATGATCGCCATCAAATGTTTCGGTCAATAGTTATTCAATAATGAACCTATCAAGACTAAGCCATAACTTGTTTCACCCCCTTAGCGGTTTATAAGGAAGCTCGTGCCTAGCCAATCCTACCTCAAAAAAAATGTGTCCTTAGCCTGGCCCTTAGCGCTAAATGGCTTGCTTATGCAGTCAATGCTCATGGTAGATACCCTATTGGTATCACCGTTAGGTGAAATTCCTTTAGCGGCAATGGGTATCGCCGCCACGATGGTTGCCTTTATATTAGGTATTCAAATGGCCTTAGCCAACGGATCTCAATTAGTGCTTAGTCGTGCGGTGGGATCAGGCAATAATAGCTCTGTAGCCAAAGGTTTTTGGTCTGGGCTTACTATCAACGTCTTGGTTGCTCTGATTTTTTGGCTAGTGCTCAGTTTCGCCGACGACGCGATTATTGGGGCTCTTACCGATAACCGCCTGTTACAAGAGCAAATTAAAAGCTACCTAGCGTTCTCAAAATACCTAGTACTTTTTACTGCCATGACTCAGGTGCTAATTGCCCTCTTCAATAGCCAAGGAAAAAGTAAAATTCCACTAAAGGGTTATTTAATAGAAATGCCCATCAATGCGGTGCTTTCCTACTTTTTGATTCATGGCTTGAGCGGCATGGAAGGCATGGGAGTTGAAGGAGCAGCCTTAGGTAGCCTCATTGCCATTACCATTAGAATGGCTTATTTAAGCGCCTGCTTAAAGTCAGATACAAGCTTAAACTTAGCAATAGACAGCAGTGCTAGCAGCCTAATTCAAAATATCCGCCTACACGCGATTGAAATATTCCCGGTAGCAGCCAATGTGACGATTTTGCAAATCGGCATCAGTGTTTACCAATTGCTTTATTCTCAATTGAGCATTAATGCTTATGTTGCGATTACTTTAGTCATGCCCTGGTTACGTTCTGGCACGCAATTCATTACCGCCTGGGCGCATTCATCGGCGATTAGCGTTAGCCAAGCGATTGGCTCAAAGAAACTAGATGACTTAGCTAAAAATGTGGACAAAAGTATTGATATAGCAGTGATAATGTCAGTAATTTGCGCCATAGCATTTGCAGGATTAAGCTTCATATTACCCAGTATATATCCAGATTTAGACGCTGAAACCTACCAAGCTTTGAACCTGATAGCACCGCTTTACATATTGTTACCCATCATGCGTGGCTACAATACCGTACATGGCCACATATTAAGAGCATTAGGCAAAACCTCTGCCGTTTTCAAGATTAACTTCATCGGTCAATGGCTGATCTCCATCCCGCTTTGCGCGTTACTGATTTTGTATTTTGACGCTTCGATATTTTGGGCGTTTGCTATTCAGCCCTTTGAAGAGATCGTTAAGGCACTTCCGTTTAGGCAGTTAGCCCGACAATCTCTTAGAGAATTTGATCATAAAAAGGCTGATAAGTTAATGTATGACTGAAGCGCGGCCGATTCATTTAGCCAATACACTACACAGAGGCTCAGAAGCCGTAGTGGTCGAAAATGACAGATGCTCAATCTTGCAGCAAGCTTGGTTTAACCCTCAAACGCATTTTCAGCGACTCGATAAACAGGCAGATCGAATTTATATTGGCTGCCAGCCATGACTAATACACCTTGGTAGCGGCTATCTCCGGTAGATGAAAACTCAAATTGGTAAAAACGACACCAGCGCCAATATCCTGCCATTTTCTGCGGCTTCTCATTTTTAAAATTGACTTCTAAGAGCTGTAAATCTAAAGACTGGCACTTCTGCTTTATTAGGTGTTGCGCCCGTTCTGCGTCTTTACGTCGACGCCAAAAGAACATCACAATGAAGGTGAATACAAATATTGCCAGTAAGTCCATAAGCTCATCTTAGTTTGCGAATATCATGAAGATATTGGGTCGGATGTTTTAATAACAAGTTAGGCGTCAGTTATTCGCCGCTGATGGTTGCGATTACCTGACGATTACCGCCTGCTTCGCGGTGCTCTCCCAAGTAGATGCCTTGCCAAATCCCCAAGTTCAACTCGCCACGGCTAATTGGCAAAGTAAGCTCACAGCCTAACAGACTACTTTTTATATGTGCCGGCATATCATCATCCCCTTCATAGGTATGCTGATAGTAAGGCGCATTTTGCGGTACCATTTTATTAAGGTGGGCCTCAAGATCGGCGCGAACAGTAGGATCGGCATTTTCATTTAGGCTTAAGCTTGCGCTAGTGTGTTGCAACAATAAATGGCATAGACCCACTCTAAAATCTTGAATTTCTGGTAATTGTAAGATCAGCTCTTCGGTAATTAAGTGAAAACCGCGCGGCCGAGCCTTTAATCTTACTAATCGTTGTAACCACATGAAGCAAAGCCTTTTTTATCGTTTGTTAAAGACTAGCAGTGGCTTAGCCGCTTTGTAAATATCAAGTACCAATCATCGACACACTTAAGGCTTAAACCCGTAATCTTTTGGCTAACAATTGGGCATTGCGCAACGCAATCGCATAAATGCTCAGCTGAGGATTGGCCCCCAAACTGGTGGGAAATATCGAACCGTCGATAACACTCAAATTAGTTAGCCAACGAAAGTCGCCTTGCTCATTCAGCAAAGACTGCTTTTCATCCCCTCCCATTGGACAGCCCCCCATCACATGGGCTGATGCCAGCCTAGTAGCCAGCGCCTGCATTGGCAGTTGCTCTATGAGTTGCTTTGCTGCCGACCAAGAACTCACTAATTGGCTTTGCTCATGCAGGGGATAGACTTTGCTTGCACCTGCGGCAAACTGAAGCTCAGCCATGCTTAATAAGGCGCGACGCGCACCACGCCACAGGAAATCGCTAATGGGGTAATCTAAAACCGGGCTGCCATCACCTCGTAGCTGGACCTCACCACCTACACTCTGCTCATGGAAGCCGTCTCGTAATAAAGCAATGGTGACCTGTAGATGATTAATTTGTTGCATCATTTCACTATGAAAACGGCCAAAACCACTGGTTTTAGTGGCTAATAATATTGGATGCACTGGCGGCACCTCTAATTTGTAACCACAAGGCCCTTCGGCACCATCACTCCATACAAATTGATCGGAGTACACGGATTGAGGCGCTCCTTGGTGACTCATCACCTCTTGTTTGAACAAAGCCCCACTCATTACACTGGGATGTAAAAACGTACGTTTACCCATTAGCAGGTAAGGGTCAGGGGCTTGGCTGCGTAATAACACAGCAGGAGAACCAATAGCGCCAGCCGCTAATACCACATGGCGCGCTTGTACCTTTACTTTTACCTTACGAGGCCTTTGCTGTTGATCAAGGGCCTGTAAACTGGCTCCGTGCACCGCTTGCTTGCTGATATCAAGGGTTTCAACTCTACATCGACTGAGTAAGCGGGCTCCGGCGTTGAGCGCCGCAGGGATCGTGGTGACCAACATCGATTGCTTAGCATTGGTTGGGCAGCCCATGCCGCAATACCCTAAATCCCAACATTGCCTAACATTACGCGGCACAGGTTGATACGACCAGCCCAAGGCATGGCAACCTTTAGCCAATAAGCCATTGTTCGCATTGGTGCTTAGCCAAGGCTCAATGCCCAGCAGCTGTTCGGCTTGTTCAAAGTAGGGCCTAAGCGCATCACTGCTTAACTGTTTACATCCCCAACGCTGCTGCCAATGCTGTAAAGTGAGATCTGGGGTTCGCAGTGACGTGGTCCAATTCACCGTTGTCGACCCACCAACGCAACGGCCTTGAAAAATACCAATGGCTTTGTCTTTGGTTTTGCGCGCTGCCGATTCTTGATAGAGGTCGGGGTAAGCTTGCCGCTCTTGCATCTTAAAATCTTGGCTGCTTTTTAGCGGCCCCTCGTCAACCACTATGACTGTTAATCCGGCCTGAGCAAGCACTTGAGCACTAATACCGCCACCTGCACCACTGCCTATAATCAGCACATCACACTGCAAATGTTGGTCTTTTTGTAGCCCCGCTCCATCTATATGCCGCCATCCAGCGGCAAGGCCTTCGGCAATAATATCTTTAATCATTTAGCAGCCCTTTCATTTGCGCCGGCAATTGATAATTAAGGGGAGCCCAAGAAGCGGGGTCACCGTACCAAGCAGCCATGATTAGCTCATGTAAGCCTTGATAGGCTTGGCGTAATAGCTGCAGGTAATGCTGCTGCCAACGCTGCAGTAAATCCAATTTCTGTGGCAGTGGTAACTCACTCAATTGGCTGGCGCCAGCGCTCAATAATAACCAGCCTCCACGTGATTGTATTAAATCAAGTAGCTGAGATAATTCTGCTTGGGTATGAGGCTCTAAAATAGCAAAGGCATGGTCAATATTGCTTAGCACTCGGTACATGGTCTGTTGATCATCAGCCGTAAAAGCGCCATCTAAAAATGCAGGTATTAAGGCCCAGAATATTTGCTGATGCTCGGCCGATAAACTGAATTGAGAACGGGCCTTAAAACTTAATGGGTAATCACTGAACAGCCACAGCCCCCCACCAGCAAAGGCTGCTGCAGCGGCACTAGACTTTAGCAACTGTCGACGGCTTATACTCAAAATAGCTCCTTACTTATGGCTTAATGCTGCTCAATCAAATGCCAACACTTAACGTACCACTGGTAACTTAAATAGCAACTGCTTAAGTAATAAGCAAGTTTCTAATGGTAACTTATTATTAGTTTGTCTAAGTGCCCACAAAATCCTAGCAAACAAATCAGTGTGGCGCGCTTAATTGACTAACGATGTAAGCGTATAGTATCCGCGTATATCCTTGAGCAGCTGTAGGGCTCCTCTCTGATTAATGGATTTTCTGCTTAAGAGCCGCTAAGGTAGAAGAAATAGGGTGATAGCGATAAACAACGTGAGTACAGCAATAAAAAAGCGCGCGATAAGCCAAGAACAAAAACAGCAAAGGCGCCAACAAATCTTAACCGCCGCTAAGCTAGCATTAGATGAACATGGTTATGACAAAGTTGTGTTAAGCCAACTGGCAAAGCAATTACAGTTGTCTAAGCCTGCCCTTTATCGCTACTTTGCCAATAAAGAAAGCCTATTTATGGCACTGTATCTCAGTGAAGCAGACCAATTACTGATTGCTATAGAGCGACTAGCACAACAGCCATTGAAGCCGCGCGTGCTGGCAGAGACTATAGCTGCCCAACCTACCTTTTGCTATCTGTCTGCTATTTTACATACAGTGCTTGAGAAGCAAGAAAATGTTGAACAAGCGGTACTGTTTAAACGGCAGTTAAAACAGCTGGCTGAAACATTATGTCGTTTGTTTCAACATTGGTCTCCGCAACTCAATGAGCAGCAAGCCCTTTGTAAGGTGATGTTTTTATATCAAAGTGTTATTGGTTGTTGGCACACCAGTCACCCTTCAGCCACCATGCAACAAGTTATGCAAAATGATGAATTTGCCATACTGCGTCTCGACTTTGTTGATAGCCTCAGCTTATTGCTCGTTAAACTTCTAGCGGACTAGCAGCGGTTTCGATTAACCAGTCGGCCACGGCGCGTAAACCAGGGTCTCGACTACGCGCTTGCTTATAACAAAGATAAAAATCGTAACCGGTTGCCACTGCAGACACCGGCAAGTCTATCAACTTGCCTTCACGGATGTCTTTTTCCACCATAAAATCACTGACCAAAGCAATCCCTTGGCCTGTTTCAGCGGCCTCCAAGGCTAATACCTGATGACTAAAACTATGAAAGCTCTGATCGGCAGGCAACGACATGCCTAAACCCTTGGACCACACTAACCAGTCCCCTCCAGGCATCTTTGCATCGTCATCTAAATCACAAGACAATAATGGGAAATTGATTAAATCTTCGCGCCAATTTTGATGATCGATTTCTTGGTATACGCTAGGTGAACACACCGCTACCAAGCGTTCTTTATGCAACAAATGACTGGCATACCCGCTGGTTGCGGCAGCAAAGCAAATAAACAAATCCCCAACACTGCTGGATAATCGGGGTTCTTCGGTCACCATCTGCAAGCGTAGGTCGATTTCAGGGTAACGAGCACGAAAGCTAGGCATTAAAGGGACTAAACGCTTCAAAGCAAAGGAGCTGTAGGTGGTTAAACGCAGCTGCGCGATCCCCTCGCCTTTTACCTGCCGGGTAATATGGCTTAATTCATTTAGAATGCGCTCTACTTCAACAAAGTAACTGCGGCCAGTGTGACTTAGCTGCAACTGTCGCCCCACCTTGTCAAACAACGCTTCCGCTAAATACTCCTCCAACAGACGCAGGCGATGACTTACGGCACTTTGGGTAATACCGAGTTCGGCGCCAGCCTTGGCCACGCTTTGATTTCTAGCGACAGCTTCAAAAGCTACTAAAGCATTTAATGGCGGTAAGGTTCTCATAGCAATACATTAATTTATTTCATGTAACGCCAATTATTATCATTTTTTTAATGTTTAACAAGTGTCTACACTGCTCGCACTAACTACATTCAGATGATTGAGGAGAAGCACAAATGCGTCATAACCCCACTGTTGTTGCCATCCTTATTTTGGTCATTGCCAACCAGATCGCGGTGCTGTCTGACGCCTTAATGAAAGTAGCTGGCGAGCAGGCTTCGGTATTCGAAATCTTACTCTATCGCCAACTCAGTACCTTGTTACTGCTACTCCCGCTATTCTTACTCACCAAAAAGAAGCGCCCAGAAAAGCCGCTAATACATGTAGTACGTGGTCATCTATGGCTATTTGGTTCAGGCTGTATGGTGGTGGCTTTAATATCATTGCCTTTAGCCACAGCTAACGCCTTATTTTACGCCGCACCCATCATGATGTTGCCCCTTGGCATGTGGCTACATAAAAGCCCGGTAAACCGCAGCCAAGTAGTCGCAGCGACCGTCGGTTTCATTGGTGTGCTGATCATTATTCGTCCAACAGAGTTTAACTGGGGCGCATTGGCAGCATTAGGCACAGCATTAACACTCGCGTTGAGCAATCTCACGGTAAAATACATCCCGAAACAAGAATCAGTCGTCACTAGCTTGTTTTGGACCAATGTCATGGTAGTGCCGGCCACTTTTCTGCTCGCTTGGCCTGACATAACAGACATTAATTGGTCATTGCTGACACTAGCGGGAGGTAGTAGCTTGTTTATTCTATTTCTGCATGCAGGTTCCGTTATCGCCTATAAAACAGCAGATGCGAATACCATTGCTAGCGCTGAGTACACAGGATTAATTGGCGCCGCCGTTGTGGGCTGGATTAGCTTTAATGAAATGCCAGATGCGCTTACTTGGCTAGGTGCCGTTATGATTATTGTACCGTTAATTTTAGTGGGTAAACGCAGCCTTGCGAGAACCAAGCTAGCCGGTAAATCCACCGCTGTAACTGGTACAATTAAGACTGTTTCCAAATAAACTTTTTACTTTACCCCTTAAATGGCATGTTCGGGGCAATCTAGATGCCCTGAGCGAGTAAAGACTAAGCTTAATACTTGGCCTCTTGGTTATCCATATACCAGCGAATAAGCCGTTTTAGAGTAGGCTTCGCCAATCTAAATCCCCGCTCACTAACTGTTCTTTTTTTGCCTTAGAGAGTTGTTTAATAGCGTACTCTAAGCGCATGGCTTGCTGTTTATCGGCTAGCACTTGCTGAAATTCTAATACCAAAGGCCCTTTACCGCGTAAAGCTTTGGCGGCTTTTACTCCGCCCAACTGATGCTCTTTAAATCGACGCTCAACATTGGTAGTTACCCCAGTATATAAGTGCCTATTTTTGGTTCTCAGCATATAAAGAAACCACGGGCTGGCATCGGGGTCTACCGCGGGGGCCTTTGTGACTTCTAGCACTGTCTATTCGCCATCATTAATACTCCATTTCGATGATGTGGCTACCCATAGGGAATGTTTACAGGCCCAATCTAACATACGCCGTACAATCATTGATGCCTAAACGCCTGACTCTGTATCCCTCTGGACCACTGCACGCTAGACTTTAGTATTGATGTAAAAGAATCGATACACGCGCCAGCTGGTTTTAAATACTGAAACAAAACACTTTAAAAACAGCATCTTATCAAGAATTCATTAGCGCTAGCACAAAACCACCTCTTGCGATGATTATTTTTTAGCCTAAGCTAAAGCAGTCAATAATAAAAATAAAACCATTGACATAGACGCTTATAAAACCAAAAAAAGGACTTAGCCATGATACTACTAGTTGGCGGAGAAAAGGGTGGCAGTGGTAAAAGCTGCTTAGCACAAAACTTAGCGGTGTATTTAAAACTCCGTTTTAATACAGAGATTTTATTGGTCGACTGTGACCCTCAGCGTACCAGTTCAGACTGGATCCAAGCGCGTAATGAACAAGAAGAATTACCCAGCATTAATTGTGTTCAGCTCTATGGCAACATACGTAATGACTTACTGAGTTTACAGAATCGTTTCGATTTTGTAGTGGTAGATTGTGGCGGACAAGATAGTAAAGCACTCCGCTCTAGTATGGCTGTAGCAACACATGCCTTATTGCCACTTCGGCCTAAGCGTCGCGACATTAAAACACTGCCACACCTAGAAGAGCTGGTTAATACCTGTAAAGCGGTAAACTTTCACCTCAAAGAAGCAGTGGTGCTCACCCAGTGCCCTTCATTACCAAGCCAATACAAGCGTATTGAAGAAGCTAAAGACGTTGGCATTACTTATGGTTTAAGAGTACTTGATGCCATCACCTTTAATCGTAATATCTACGATGACAGTGAAGAACGCGGTTATACCGTATTGGAACTTGAACCTGAAGGAAAGGCTGCCCAAGAGATCCGCAACATTGCTGAAGAATTTATAGTGTGTGAGCAAGGAGCAGCAGATCATGGCATTACACGATCTCAAGAAAAAGCCTCAGGCTTCTAAGCTAAGCAAACAATATTACGATGTAGATAGTTTTATTGATGAGGCAGAACTATACGCCAATGGCTACCATAATGTGGTTAAGCTGCCTTTACCACAGCTTGACCCTGAACCAATGGCTGCACACAAAAACGCAACCTTTAGCTTCAGCATACACGCCATTGAACAGTTGAGTGAATTGAAGCAACAAACAGGACTAAACAAGTCTTTATTGCTGCGCTCATTAACCCGCTATTTGCATGGTTTAGACCAGGCTCAGCGTGACATATTACTTAATAAAGCCAACGAAAAGCTGAATAAACGCTAATCACCTAACCATTGATAATGGCTAAGTGAAACCCGATTATTACGGAAGATGATACCCTCATCTTGCAGTCGCTGTTGTTGGCATGCGTATCGATCAGAGCCCTCTGGAAATGAGATTTTTCCTTGGGCATTGATGACTCGATGCCACGGCAGCGTTGAGCCCTCAGGAAGCTTTTTTAAACAGCGCCCCACCGCTCTAGCCATCCGTGGATAACCCGCCATAGCGGCTATACCGCCATAGGTGGCTACTTTACCGCTGGGGATATGACCGATCACCAACCAAAATTTCTCGACATAAACGGCCGAGTCAGTCTGTTTAACTAGCTTTCCATCCATACTTCGGTAACCCAATCCCAAATACTATCCCATTCAGGCACTAAGTCTTCTTCTGCTTGTCCCTGCCAATAACCAACTTCGCCTTCTTGGCTGACAAAATAGAAGTTATCACCGGTTTGGCAGATAGGAATATATTCTCGGGGCAATCCTAAGTTCCAAGCGTTAGCGGCGACTTCAGGAAGATAGGTATGTAAATAAGGGTCACTAATGGTCACCGGCTCTAAGCTGCCAAAAATAACATTACTAACCGTTAGCTGAAACGCCCGTAAATCACTCGGCATAGGTATCAGAATGATCTCTTCCACCTCGACCAATTGAGTGTCAGTGGGTAACTCGCTAGGGTAATCGCCCGATTGGTCTAGCGCTCTTATCTCATCGATTAGTTCTTGCATGCTTGCCTCTCCCAGTCATTTTTATACAATGCCTGCTCTTTAAGTTGTTGCACAGCTTAATAGAACTCTTTCAATCAGCAAAGGATTATCCATGTCTGTTATGCACGCACTTACTATAGAGCCAGATAACGCGGCGAGCCATTGTATTATTTGGCTACACGGCTTGGGGGCAGGACCGGAAGACTTTGCGCCCTTAGCTAAACAACTGAAGTTTGCCCCGGCGATTTCGGTGCGCTTTATTTTTCCGGCCGCACCAGAGCGAGCGGTCACCGTGAATGCCGGCTATAGCATGCCTGCATGGTATGACATCTTAGCTTTTAGTCCTCAACGTCTCATCAATCAACAGCATTTACAGCAAGTAAGCCAGCAAGTTCAAGCGCTCATTCGCCAACAAATTGAGCAAGATATTTCCAGTGAAAACATTGTAGTGGCAGGCTTTTCTCAAGGTGGCGCAGTGGCTTACCACAGTGCGCTAAATTTCGAACAAGCACTGGGCGGGCTATTATGTATGTCGACCTATTTACTCCCTGAGAGCTTTCCAGATAACAGACAGCAAGCCCAACTAGATATTCTCATTCAACATGGTCAGCAAGATGATGTGGTTGAGCCTCTGCTGGCAGACCAAGCCTACCAGCAACTAAAGAGCCAAGGCTACTCGGTCAATCTAGAATACTTCAGCATGGCCCATAGTGTGTCCCCTAGCCAAATTAAATCGATCAACCAGTGGCTTAATCAACAATTTAGTTAAGTTTATGTGCTTGGTTTAAACACTCAATGAAACACGCCAAAATTCTTGACGGTTTTGGTGAAATTCTGGAAACGGCTAGAAAAGGACAATTATAAGTAAACTGCTCGCCACCTAAGGGCCTAATTAAGCCTTGTTCAATAAAGCTACGCGCGTAGTGCTCCGGCAAATAAGCCAAATAGCTTCCCGACAACAGTAAAGTGGCAATCGCTTCTTGGTCATAGGCGGTCGCTTGCCTAACAAACCCAAAGCGTTGTGAGGTATCCATATTGGGCGAGTCATGACCTAAGCCAGCATATTTTTGCTGAACAATTTCTTGGGCACTAATGGTGATATCCCCTCGAGCAAACAGCGGATGATGGTAACCACAATACAGCGACATTTTTTCGTCAAATAAATGCTGGTAATTCAGACTATTAGATTGGCGTTGCCCCGGTACAACGCCTAATTGAAAGCGCCCCTCAATCACGCCACTTTCAATCACAGACAAGGTTTCAACATACAAATCTAGGCTAACTTTAGGCGCCTTTTGGTCAAATAAACGCAGCGCTTGAGAAATTTTGGCTTGTTGATTGGTCACCGTTTTATCGAATAAAGCAATCGAGAAATGGCCGCTCATATCTTTATGTAAGCTTTGAACGTCGGCCCTAAATTCATCAACCGCGCCCATCAAACGTAAACTAGATTGATAAACATGTTGCCCCTCAGGGCTCAATATAAAACCGCCGCGGCCACGCTGACACAAACTAACCCCGAGCCGAATTTCTAAATCTTTAACATGGCGACTAATTGTCGAACGACCGATATTCAACTCCACCTCGGCAGCAGATATACCGCCACATTCAACCACCACCCGAAAGACTTTTAGCAGCCTCAAATCGATATCACTTAACTGGCCAATCTTCTTTAGCATCGTAAATCTCAGCTATATCCATCTGTTAATGTTTCATAATTATGAAACTTTAGTGTGAAAGATACACATTTATGAAACCTTAAGCCAGCGCTAAGCTGGTGGTCAATTAAACAATCAACGCTTTTACTTGTTCAGGGAGAGAACCATGGCGAACACTGAAAACCTCGCGGTGACTCAAAACCAACTTGATTGCCACTGGATGGCCTATAGTGGTAACCGAGAATTTAAGAAAGATCCTCGAATCATTACCCATGCCAAGGGAAACTACTATTTTGATGCTGAAGGTAGAAAAATATTTGATGGTTTATCGGGCTTATGGACCTGTGGTTTGGGTCATGGTCGCCAAGAAATTATCGATGCCATTAGTCAGCAAGCTTCTAGGCTAGACTATTCGCCAGCTTTTCAATTTGGTCACCCTGGCTCGTTTCAGCTAGCAGAGAAAATTACAGAATTTATGCCTAATGGCTTAAATCGAGTGTTTTTTACAGGCTCCGGATCTGAATCTGCTGATACCTCGCTGAAAATAGCCCGCGCCTATTGGCGTAAAAAAGGCTTAGCCAGTAAAACCAAACTCATTGGTCGAGGCAAGGGCTATCACGGGGTTAACTTCGGCGGTATATCAGTAGGCGGAATAGGCCCCAATCGAGCGATTTTTGGTGCGGGGGTTGATGCTGCACATATGCGTCATACCGTACTGCCAGAAAACGCCTTCTGTAAAGGGCAACCTGAAACCGGGGCTGAACTGGCTAACGACTTAATCGATCTTATTGCGATTCATGACGCATCGAATATTGCTGCAGTTATTGTTGAGCCGATGGCCGGTAGCGCAGGGGTTATCCCTCCCCCGATTGGTTACTTAAAGCGTTTAAGAGAAATTTGCGACCAACACCAAATACTGCTTATTTTTGATGAAGTAATTTGTGCCTTTGGACGCCTTGGTTATAACACCGGAGCTGAAGCCACTGGGGTTGTACCCGATATGATTAATATGGCGAAACAACTTACCAACGGCGTTATTCCAATGGGAGCTGTAGCTTGTAAGCAAGAGATCTACGACACCTTCATGGAGCTCGGTGGCCCAGACTATATGCTTGAGCTACCCCATGGATATACCTATTCAGCGCATCCTATTGCCTGTGCAGCAGGCTTGGCCTCGCTGAACTTACTCCAACAAGACAACATGCTGGAACGAGTAAAAGAAATGTCGCCAGTATTTGAACACGCGGCTCACCAACTGCGCAGCTGCGCGTGGGTGACCGATATTCGCAATATGGGCCTCGCTGCGGGTTTCAGTATAGCCCACGCGCCGGGAGAGCCAGGACTAAGACCTTATTTAATCGCGCAAGCCATGTGGAAAAAAGGCTATTACGTTCGCTATGGGGCAGACACCATACAAATTGCCCCTCCCTTTAGCGTGACACGTGAAGAAATAGACAATTTGTTTAATGCTTTGGGCGAAACCATTTTAACTTTGACAAGCCAAGCCTAATTTAATTTTAAGGAAAATATCATGTTAACCATCGGTCATTTAATTAACGGCGAAGCCCAATCAGAGCATACCCGCCTACAAGATGTTTATAACCCATCGACAGGTAAAGTAGCCGCTAAGGTGGCTCTGGCGCCAAAAGCCACGGTCGAACAAGCAATTAGCGCCGCAGAAGCCGCGTTCCCCGCTTGGCGAGATACCCCGGTAGCTAAACGCGCCCAAATAATGTTTCGCTACAAAACCTTGTTAGAGCAAAATGCGGCGCAAATTTGCGAGTTGGTGGGTCAGCAACACGGTAAAATAGTCCATGACGCAATGGGCGAACTAACCCGTGGCATCGAGAACGTAGAGTATGCCTGCTATGCTCCAGAATTACTGAAAGGCGAGCATTCAAAAAACGTTGGGCCAAACATTGACTCATGGAGTGAATTCCAAGCCTTAGGCGTAGTCGCGGGTATTACTCCCTTCAATTTCCCGATCATGGTGCCAATGTGGATGTTCCCCATGGCGATTATGTGCGGCAATACCTTTGTATTGAAACCGTCAGAACGCGACCCTTCGGCAACGTTATTAGTCGCCGAGTTGTTGCATGAAGCAGGCTTACCAGCGGGTGTATTCAATGTGGTTAACGGCGACAAAGAAGCCGTAGACACACTGCTTACTGATCCTCGTGTTGCAGCTGTCAGTTTTGTAGGCTCTACGCCAATAGCTGAATACATTTACAGCACCGCAACAGCGAACGGTAAGCGCTGCCAGGCTTTAGGTGGTGCAAAAAATCACGCGATAGTGTTGCCGGATGCAGACATCGACAATGCAGTTAACTCTTTGTTAGGCGCAGCCTTCGGTTCATCAGGTGAGCGCTGTATGGCACTCTCGGTCGCCGTGGCGGTTGGCGATGAAACCGCAGACAAGTTAGTAGCAGGTCTGAGCGAGGCCATGCAAAATCTCAAAGTAGGCGCTTACAGTGATAAAGACAATGACTTTGGCCCACTGATTACCGCAGAGCAGCGCGACAAGGTACAAATGTATGTGAGCAGTGCTGAAGCAGATGGCGCAACCATCGTTGTCGACGGCAGAAACCCACAAGTAGAGGGTTACCCAGATGGCTTTTATGTAGCAGGAACCTTAATCGATCACGTAAGCGCATCAATGAAAGCCTATCAGGAAGAGATCTTTGGCCCAGTACTATGCGTGGTAAGGGTTGATAACATGCAACAAGGTATGGATTTAATCAACGAGCATCAATACGGCAACGGTACGTGTTTGTATACCCGTGATGGTGAAGCCGCACGTTATTTCGCTGATAATATTCAAGTGGGTATGGTCGGTATTAATATTCCACTGCCGGTGCCAGTATCTTGCCATAGTTTTGGTGGTTGGAAGCGTTCACTATTTGGTGATCTGCATGCCTACGGTCCCGATGCAGTGCGTTTTTACACTAAACGCAAAACGGTAACCCAACGTTGGCCCTCATCTTCAGTAAGGGAAGGCGTTAACTTTTCTTTCCCTAGCTAGCAAAGAATACAGCAGAGCTATTAACCAAGCTCAGTAACTAAACGCCATAATAAAAAGCCCGGCCTTGAGCCGGGCAACTTCACTTTGCACATAGCCTATATTAAAGAATCTGTTTCAATAAGCTATCCGCGTTAAGACGAGCGATACGCTTTAATAAACGTTTAACGGGTGCGGGGTAGCTATTTAATCCCTCAATATCGCTAACCGCAGAAACTTGACGAGTATGCTGTAATATATTGTTCAATTCTTGTTGATGAACATCCTTCAGTAGACCTTGCTGGTCATGCAGTAACAGTCCGTTCTCTAAATCTAGCTTCCACGCTCTGGGGTTTAAGTTATTGCCAGTCAATAAGGCATATTGCTGATCCACCCAAATACCTTTTAAGTGGAAGCTGTTGTTCTCATGGCGCCAAACGTTAACGCTCAGTAAACCACTTTCTAGGAAGCTTTTTTTACGTTTAACAAAATGGCGTAAGGTCACCTCGTATAAATACGGTAAAGCGTGAATGACCTTAAAGGGCTGGTCAGGTTCACTATAAAAATCACTGGCCGTTTTATCACCAACGATCAGCTTAACATTCACTCCGCGCTTCAGCGCCTTAGAAATCTCACGACTAAGTGAGCGAGGCGGATTAAAATAGGGAGTGCAGATGATTAATTGCTGGCTAGCACTAGCCACCAGTTGTCGAATGGTTTTGTTCAGCAAGTTATGCCTTCGCCCCAAACCTAACAGCGGGGTAATGCCAATTTCATTTTCAGCCAACGGTTGATTAAAGAAACTGTACTGCTCGCGCTGTAGTGATAAACGCAGCCGCCTAATAGCCGGCTTTAACAAACGAGTTGCTATAGGGTTTTCCGTAGAAAGGCTAGTAACCGCTTCGTTTTCAACTAAATACTGTTCGATATAATCGACCATTGAATTAGCGAGACGATGATTGGTAATCAACTGGTAACGATCAAAGCGATAACGTTGCTGTTGAGCTAAGTAAATGTCATTTATGCTGGCACCGCTGTAGATAACGGTATCGTCAATCACGCTCCCTTTTAAGTGCAATACCCCAAATAATTCTCTATTACTCACTGGCACACCCAAAATATCGATTAAATTGGGGTAGTTAAGCTGATACTCACGGTACATAGCCGCGTTACCCAGTGCTTCTTTTTGCCCAATTAAACCTCGCTGTGCGCGGTGCCAATCGACCAGAACTCTAATCTCTAACTGAGGCCGCTTTAACTTAGCTTGATAAAGCGCCTCCATTACCGAGCGGCCAGCTTCATCGTCTTCTAAATACAACGCGACGATATAAATCCGCGACACAGCCCGGCTGATCGCTTCAATCAGTTGTACCCGATATTCATTAGCACTAAACAAGGTGGTATATAGCTTAGGGTCTTGGGCTAACTTGGGTAGATTTTGCAACGATGAATTACGAGAGAAACGTGGTGTCATTTACCTAAGTACTTTGTTAGTAAAACTGTCTAACTACATTGTAACAAAGGTTCTGCGATCGACGCGAAGATTCTACACTCGATTGATAAAAATGCTAACTAACCTTGATAGTGGTTTTTTAAATGACTAGCTAAGGCCTGCTGCAATCAAATGAATAGGCGCTTAACCTTCCTTGCAATGGCTTTACTCGCGTATACAAGATACGGCTTTAGCCAATGGCATGAACAATTTAGCAACAAGCCGGGTCGACAATAGGGGGCGATTTGAGTGGAGTGAGCAGCCAATAAAAAAGCCCCGCTGTAATCAGCGGGGCTAACTTATTTGGCGCCTAGCGGTGACCTACTTTCACATGGGGAGACCCCACACTATCATCGGCGCAATTGCGTTTCACTTCTGAGTTCGGCATGGGTTCAGGTGGGTCCACAACGCTATTGCCACTAGGCAAAAACTTTATACTCTGCACTGAAAGGCTAAGGCCAAATATCGTCAGTTCAGAGTAAAAAGCCCTGCTCATAGAGCAGGGCTTCTTATTTGGAGCCTGGCAGTGACCTACTTTCACATGGGGAGACCCCACACTATCATCGGCGCAGTTGCGTTTCACTTCTGAGTTCGGCATGGGTTCAGGTGGGTCCACAACGCTATTGCCACCAGGCAAAAACTTGTTGTCTTTAACATTCGAAAAAGCTGAAAACATCCCACGAGTATAACAAGTACTCTTGGTCATAAAAAATAAGATGTCTATAAGCAACACCACTTGGGTGTTGTATGGTTAAGCCTCACGGGTAATTAGTACAAGTTAGCTCAATGCCTCACAGCACTTACACACCTTGCCTATCAACGTTGTAGTCTCCAACGGCCCTTCAGAGGACTTAAAGTCCTAGTGAGAATTAATCTCAAGGCCTGCTTCCCGCTTAGATGCTTTCAGCGGTTATCAGTTCCGAACGTAGCTACTGGGCAATGCTATTGGCATAACAACCCAAACACCAGCGGTTCGTCCACTCCGGTCCTCTCGTACTAGGAGCAGCTCCTTTCAATTCTCAAACGCCCACGGCAGATAGGGACCGAACTGTCTCACGACGTTCTAAACCCAGCTCGCGTACCACTTTAAATGGCGAACAGCCATACCCTTGGGACCGACTTCAGCCCCAGGATGTGATGAGCCGACATCGAGGTGCCAAACACCGCCGTCGATATGAACTCTTGGGCGGTATCAGCCTGTTATCCCCGGAGTACCTTTTATCCGTTGAGCGATGGCCCTTCCATACAGAACCACCGGATCACTATGACCTACTTTCGTACCTGCTCGACGTGTCTGTCTCGCAGTTAAGCTGGCTTATGCCATTGCACTAACCGTACGATGTCCGACCGTACTTAGCCAACCTTCGTGCTCCTCCGTTACTCTTTGGGAGGAGACCGCCCCAGTCAAACTACCCACCAGACACTGTCCGCAATCCCGATAAGGGACCAACGTTAGAACATCAACACTACAAGGGTGGTATTTCAAGGTCGGCTCCACATCATCTAGCGACAACGCTTCAAAGCCTCCCACCTATCCTACACATGTAGGGTCAATGTTCAGTGTCAAGCTGTAGTAAAGGTTCACGGGGTCTTTCCGTCTAGCCGCGGGTACACCGCATCTTCACGGCAATTTCAATTTCACTGAGTCTCGGGTGGAGACAGCTTGGCCATCATTACGCCATTCGTGCAGGTCGGAACTTACCCGACAAGGAATTTCGCTACCTTAGGACCGTTATAGTTACGGCCGCCGTTTACCGGGGCTTCGATCAATAGCTTCGCTTGCGCTAACCACATCAATTAACCTTCCGGCACCGGGCAGGCGTCACACCGTATACGTCATCTTTCGATTTAGCACAGTGCTGTGTTTTTAATAAACAGTTGCAGCCAACTGGTATCTGCGACTCCCAACAGCTTAGAGAGCAAGTCTCATCACCGTCGGGAGCGTACCTTCTCCCGAAGTTACGGTACCATTTTGCCTAGTTCCTTCACCCGAGTTCTCTCAAGCGCCTTGGTATTCTCTACCCAACCACCTGTGTCGGTTTGGGGTACGGTTTCGTATAATCTGAAGCTTAGAGACTTTTCCTGGAAGCAGGGCATC